>NZ_JBFUKC010000013.1:0-98737 GCF_056401045.1 Rhizorhabdus sp. P4_G6
GGCGCGGGCCTGATCGACATAGCTGCGGATCCGCCCGGTCAGCCCGCGGGTGATGCGGATATAGCCGTTCATCGACATGTGGATGCCGTCATTGGCGCGCATCAGGATGGGCTTGCCGGTGGCAGGATCGGCCAGATAGGCGGCGTAGCGGCCATCGCCGTCGACGCTGTAGGGCGCGGTCTCGATGAAGGCGACGCCGAGCTGCGCCATCAGGTCGCGATAGAAGGCGTTCATCCGCACGACATCGGCGTCATAGGCCGCCTCGCGCATCTTCGGCAGGCCGACCCAATAGACGATGGCGCCTTGTGCCCGCAGCATCGCCACATAGGAGGAGACGCGCCGCGCGATCGCCGCCTTCCATTTCGGGCTCAGCAGTGCATAGACATGGCCGCCGTCGGCGACGCCCATCATGTCGTTGGCGCCGAAGGAGATGACCGCGATATCGACCGGTGCCGGCGCGAGCCGGGCGCGATCATGGTCCTCGAGGTTGAGCGTCTTGTAGCGGGTGAAGCCGGTGGCCTGCTGGCTATATTTGATCACCTGGTAGCCGGCCTTGCGGCTGAGCTGATTATACAGTGCCGACCAGATGCCGTCGCCGAAGCTGTCGCCGAACACGCCGACCCGCACCGGCCGGCCGGCGGCGATGGCGTTGACGATGCCAGGCTGGATCGGGCGGGTCTCGGCGACGGTGGGCGGACCCGCGGTCGCCCCCGGAACGGTGACGGGAGGCCTGCCGTCAGCCGGCACCGCATCGGCCGGATTGGCGCCGGTGCCGATCGGTGCCGAGACCTCGGGGCCGCTGGCGATGACAGGTATCTCGGCCTGCTGGCGAACGCCGAACGCATAGCCGATCGCCGCGCCCGCGGCGACGCCGAGGAACAAGACCGCCGTCCGATCGAACAGAAGCAGCGCCGCTCTCATCGTCCCACCCGTACACACTCCCGCTACGAACCGACGCGGCCACTCTGGTCAGCGGAACGGGATCGCTGCGGCCGTCCTTAAACTGGCCGCGGCGGCGCTGTCGAGCCGCTTCGGTCGCCCCGGCGCGACAGGATCACGTCCTGCCGGGTTGCACCCGGGCGATCGGCCGAATCACGGATCTCGCCTGCCTTTGTCGCGCGCCGGCACGGCACTGTGGATAAGCCGCAACTTCGGCTGGAGATTCGCACGAGGCTGCCTAGATTGGGATCATGCCCTATCAGCCCTTCGTGCCCCTGCGGATCTTCTCCGCCTATACGATGCTCGAAGGCGCGATCGAGCCCAAGGCGATCTCGAAGCAGGCGAAGAAGCTCGGCTTTCCGGCCGCTGCGCTGACCGATCGCAACGGCCTCTATGCGGTGATGGCCTTTTCCGACGCGGCGAAGAAGGATGGCATCCAGCCGATCATCGGCACGCTGCTTGCGGTGAAGCGGCCGGACGTCGGCCAGCACATCGTCGACTGGCTCGCGCTCTATGCACAGGACGCCACAGGCTATGACAATCTGTGCGCGCTCGTGTCGGCGGCGCATCTCGACAGGCCGGTGCACGAAGAGGCGCATGTTCCGATCGGCACGCTCGAAGGCCGCACCGAGGGACTGATCGCGCTGACCGCCGGCAGCGAAGGCGCGCTGGCCCGGCTGCTGGCTGGCGAACAGGCCAGCGCCGCGGCCGAATATGCCGACAGGCTCCAGGCGCTGTTCCCGGATCGGCTCTATATCGAACTGGTGCGGCGCGGCGACGCGATCGAGGAGGCCGCCGAAGAGGCGCTGATCGACCTCGCTTATGCCCGCGATATCCCCGTCGTGGCGACCAACCCCGCCTGTTTCGCCGAACCCGAGTTCCATGCGGCGCATGACGCGATGCTGTGCATTGCCAGCTCCTCCTATATCGACACCGTCGAACGCCCCCGCTCCTCGCCCGACAGCTGGATCAAGCCGGCAGCGGAAATGGCGCGGCTGTTCGAGGATATTCCCGAGGCGCTGGCCAATACGCTGGTGGTGGCGCAGCGCTGCGCCTTTGCCGCGCCCTACCGCAAGCCGATCCTCCCCAGCCTCGCCGGCGATCGCGATGCCGAGGCGGAAGCGCTGCGCAACGATGCGCGCGCCGGGCTGGAGATGCGGCTGGCCAAGCTCGGCATCACCGATCCCGAGCAGCGCAAAGCCTATTTCGACCGTCTCGCCTTCGAGACCGAGATCATCATCAACATGGGCTTCCCCGGCTATTTCCTGATCGTCGCGGACTTCATCAAATGGGCGAAGGAGCAGGGGATCCCGGTCGGGCCGGGCCGCGGCTCGGGCGCCGGCTCGGTGGTCGCCTGGGCGCTGACCATCACCGATCTCGATCCGCTGCGGCTCGGGCTGCTGTTCGAGCGCTTCCTCAATCCCGAGCGCGTGTCGATGCCCGACTTCGACATCGACTTCTGCGAAACGCGGCGCGGCGAAGTGATCCGCTACGTCCAGCAGAAATATGGCCGCGACCAGGTCGCCCAGATCATCACCTTCGGAAAGCTCAAGGCACGCGCCGTGCTCAAGGATACCGGGCGGGTGCTGCAGATGAGCTATGGCCAGGTCGACCGGCTCGCCAAGCTGATCCCCAACCACCCGACCGATCCCTGGACGCTCGAACGCTCGCTCAACGGCGTGGCCGAACTCGCTGCCGAATATAAGGGCGACCGCGAGGTCCGCCGGCTGCTCGACCTGGCGATGAAGCTGGAGGGCCTGCCGCGCCACAGCTCGACCCATGCCGCCGGCGTGGTGATCGGCGACCGGCGCCTCGACGCGCTGGTGCCGCTCTATCGCGACCCTCGCTCCGACATGCCGGTGACGCAGTTCGACATGAAATATGTCGAGGGCGCTGGGCTGGTGAAGTTCGACTTCCTCGGCCTGAAGACGCTGTCGGTGCTGCAGAAGGCGGTGCAGTTCCTCAAGCAGCGGGGCGAAACCATCGATCTCGACACGCTGGAGTGGGACGACCCGGGGGTCTATGCACTGCTCCAGAAGGGCGACACGGTCGGCGTGTTCCAGCTGGAATCCGAGGGCATGCGCCGGACGCTGGCGGCCGTGCGGCCGACCTGTTTCGAAGACATCATCGCGCTGGTGTCGCTCTATCGGCCGGGACCGATGGATAACATCCCGATGTTCGGCCACCGCAAGAACGGGCGCGAGCCGATCGAATATCCGCACGCGCTGCTCGAGGACATCCTGAAGGAGACCTACGGGATCTTCGTCTACCAGGAACAGGTGATGCAGGCCGCGCAGGTGCTGGCCGGCTACTCGCTCGGCGAGGCCGACCTGCTGCGCCGCGCGATGGGCAAGAAGATCAAGGCGGAGATGGACGCGCAGCGCGAGCGCTTCGTCACCGGCTGCGCGGACAAGGACATTTCCGCGCCCAAGGCCAACGAGCTGTTCGACCTGATCGACAAGTTCGCCGGCTATGGCTTCAACAAGAGCCACGCCGCGGCCTATGCGCTGGTCGCCTATCAGACCGCCTGGCTGAAGGCGCATTACAAGGCCGAATTCTACGCCGCTTCGATGTGCTACGACATGCACCAGACCGACAAGCTGGCGATCTTCATCGACGACATGCGCCGCATGGGGGTCGATTGCCTCGGCCCCTGCGTCAATCATAGCGAGGCGGAGTTCTCGGTCGAGGCGACCGACGACGGCGCACTAGCGGTCCGCTATGCGCTGGGAGCGCTCAAGGGCGTCGGCGAAAAGGCGATGGAGCAGCTGGTCGACGAGCGCAAGGCCAAGGGGCATTTCGCCACGCTGGAGGATTTTTCGGACCGCATCGACCCGCGCCTGCTCAACCGCCGCCAATTGGAAAGCCTGGCGGGAGCCGGCGCCTTCGATGCCTTCGAGCAGGAGCGCGCCGGCGTGTTCGCCGCCGCCGAGATCATCCTGGCCCATGCGTCGAGCGCCGCCGACCAACGCGAAAGCGGGCAAGGCGGGCTGTTCGGCGACTCGCCGAGCGACGTCGCGCCGATCCGCATCGATCGCGGCGTGCACTGGACGCTGATGGACCGGATGGCCGCCGAGAAGGAAAGCTTCGGCTTCTATTTCTCGTCGCATCCGACCGACCGGATCCGGCATCTTGCCGATGCCAATGGCGCTCGCAGCTTCGCCGCGCTGTGCGCCTTGCCGGCGCCGGCCGATGGCGGGCGCGTCAATTCGGTGATGGCCGCGCTGGTCGAGGATGCGCGCTGGCGGACATCGGCCAAGGGCAAGCGCTATATGATGGCCACCTGTTCGGACGCGACCGGGCAGTTCATCGCCACCTGCTTCGACGAGATGGCATCGGCCGAGCTCGAGACGGCGGCGAAGGCCGGGACCTGCGCGCTGCTGCGCGTCGAACTCGACTGGCGAGCCGGCGAGGAAACCCCGCGCGTGACGGTTCGCGGGCTGCAGAGCTTCGATTCGATGCAGTCGATCCGGTTGCGGGTCGATGTCGAGACCGCCGATCCGGCGGTGATCCCCGCCCTCGCGGCGCTGGTGGCTGACGAGCGCGGTGGCCGCGGCGAGCTGTACCTGCGCGCGCTCCTGCCCGACGACAGCTGCGCGGAACTGCTGCTCGGCCGCGATTTCCGGCTGGATGCGGAGCTTGTCGCACGGATCGAGCGGCTGCCGGGCATGACAGCGCGGATCGGCACGGTCGACAAGCCGCAGCTGCGGGTGGTGGCGTAGAAGAGAGCGCGCGTCCGAATTGACTCGCCCGCTCATCCTGAGCAGCCACTGAGCTTGGCGAAGTGGCGTGTCGAAGGCCAAGCTGCGCCCCGCGCACCATTGGCTCCTTCGATGCGGTCTTCGCCAAGCTCAGCCCTTACCCAGGATGAGCGGTTCATGGACATCGAAACATATTTCGCCCCCTTCATCAGGGGACGATCACGCTCCTTGCCGTTACTTCCTCTTGTCCGGCGGGGCGATCGTGATCTTCACCTCTTCGCCCGACTGGCCGGGGAAGTTGGTGAACAGCGCCTCGACCAGGTTGGGCACCAGCCGCGGCAAGGCATCGTCCAGCGAGCGGGCCTTGGCCTTGCCTTCGAACACATGCTTTCCGTCCGAGCTGCGCTCGATCACCATGTCGGCATAGCTCGTATAGACCGTGTAGGTGTCGATGCGCTGGTACCACGGATCGTAGAAGAACGGATCCCAGCCATAATAGAAGGCCGATCCATAGCCCCAGCGTCGGCCATAGGGGCCGAAGCCGCCATAGCCGCCATAGCCCCAGGGGCCGACGGGCTCGGGCCGGGATACCGTCTTCTGGACGCCGTGGTCGACGCCATAATCGAACTTCACCACCAGCTCTGGCCGGGCGCCGCCCTCGACCGGGCGATAGCCATAGGCCGCGAGCCGCTGGCTGACGAGGCCGGCATATTGCGCGAATTCGAGGCCACCCCGGTTGCGGGCATCGGCCGGCTCGATCGCGAAGGTCTGGCCTTCGGGAACCGGCAGCGCCTGGAAGCGCGAGACGTTGGCCTGGAACGGCTGGGTACAGGCGGAGGCCGCGAGCAGCGCCAGCGGGGCCACGGCCGCAAGGACTTTACGAATACTCGGCATGTTCGTGCGCCTTATCATTATCAGCAGGCCCGCTAAGGGCCTGGCTTCAACCTACTTCCGCCACCGTTTATCGCAAGCGGCGAGTGAACATGGCTTGAACGTTCAGGTAGAGGCCCGGTTGCGCGGCGATCATGCCTCTGTGGCCAGCACGCCCTGCGGCGCCGGCTCCTCCAATATTCCCTCGCGCCTGGCAACGATCATCGGCACCAGGATCTGACCGGCGACGTTGGTGGCGGTGCGGCCCATGTCGAGGATGGGATCGATCGCCAGCAGCAGGCCCGCGCCTTCGAGCGGGAGGCCGAGCGTGGACAGCGTGAGGGTGAGCATCACCGTGGCGCCGGTCAGGCCCGCGGTGGCCGCCGAGCCGAGCACCGATGCGAGGACGATCAGGCCATAGTCGGCCAGGCCGAGCGGCAGCCCATAGAATTGCGCGACGAAGATCGCGGAGATCGCCGGGTAGATCGATGCACAGCCGTCCATCTTGGTGGTGGACGCCAGCGGCACCGCGAAGGAGGCGTAGCTGCGCGGCACGCCGAGCAGCTCGGCCGAGCGTTCGGTGACCGGCAGGGTGCCGACCGACGAGCGCGACACGAAGCCGAGCTGGATCGCCGGCCAGGCGCCCGCGAAGAAGCGCCGCGGGGAAATGCCGTTGAGCGCGAGCAGCGCCGGATAGACGAGCAGCATGACGATCGCGAGGCCGATATAGATGGAGGCGGCGAACCAACTGAGCCCGGCCAGCGCACCCCAGCCATATTTGACGACCGCGCTGCCGATCAGCCCGGCGCTCCCGATCGGGGTCAGCCGGATCACCCACCATAGCAGGCGGCGCATGATCGCCAGCAGCCCGCGCACCAAGCCGATGAACGGATCGGCAGCGGCGCCCGCGCGCAGCGCCGCCGCGCCGACCGCGATCGAGATGACGATGATCTGCAGCACGTTGAAGCCGAGCGAGGTGTTGACCGCGCCGTCGTCGCCGGTCCTGGTGCTGGCATAGAGCCCGAGCATGTTGGCGGGAACCAGTCCCTTGAGGAAATCGAGCCAGCTGCCGACCGACTTCGGCGCAGCGGCCCCCTCCTGCACGACGCCGGCGGCGATGCCGGGCTGGATGACCAAGCCCAGCGCAATGCCGATCGTCACCGAGATCAGCGCGGTGATGGCGAACCAGAGCAGGGTCTGGCCGACGAGGCGCGCGGCATTGTGGAGATCGCGCAGGTTGACGATCGACGTGACGATCGCCGCGAAGATCAGCGGCGGCACCAGCGCCTTGAGCAGCTGCACGAAGATCGTGCCGACCAGGTCGAGAGTCTGCGCCAGGGCGTTGGGATCGCCCCCGCCCGTGCCTGTCGACCGGGCGACCAGACCGAGGATCAGGCCGACGGCCATTCCGGCGAGCACCTGCAGGCCGAAATTGCTGACATAGCGCGGAGCTGGCTTTGCGACGGAGGCCATGGATTCTCACTCGAAGGAGCAGCCAAGGTGGGATCGGCCCGGCTGCTCAACAAACGAGATTAACTTAGCGGTCCGACAGCCGCGCTACGCGGCCCGCCCGCGAGATCAGGGCCGGGTCTGGCCGGTCCCGCGCACCAGCCATTTATATGTGGTGAGCCCTTCCAGCGCGACGGGGCCGCGGGCGTGGAGGCGGCCGGTCGAAATGCCGATCTCCGCGCCGAGGCCGAATTCGCCGCCATCGGCAAACTGCGTCGATGCGTTGTGCATCACGATCGCGCTGTCGACGCCGCCCAGGAAGCGGTCAGCCGTCGCTTGATCCTCGGTGATGATGGCGTCGGTATGGTGCGAGCTGTGGCGGGCGATGTGCGCCATCGCCCCGTCCGCGCCATCGACGAAGCCGACCGAGACGATGCTGTCGAGATATTCGCAATCCCAGTCGGCGGCGCTGACCGGTTTGACGCGGGGGTCGAGCGCCTGTGCCTCGGCATCGCCGCGCACCTCGCAGCCGGCATCGAGCAGCGCCGCGACGATCGGCTGCGGCGCGGGATAGCCGCGATCGATCAGCAGCGTCTCGGTAGCGCCGCACACACCGGTGCGCCGCATCTTGGCATTGACCGCAAGCGGCAGCGCCTTGGCGGGATCGGCGGCCCGGTCGACATAGAGGTGAACGATGCCATCGAGATGCGCGAGCACCGGCACGCGCGCCTCGTCCTGGACACGCCCGACGAGGCTCTTGCCGCCACGCGGCACGATGATGTCGATCAGGCCCTGCGCCGTCAGCATCGCGCCGACCGCCGCCCGATCGGTGATCGGCACCAATTGGATCGCGTCTTCGGGAAGGCCGGCGGCGCGCACCCCCGCCAGCATCGCGGCATGGATCGCGCGGTTGCTGCCGGCCGCTTCGGAACCGCCGCGCAGGATGCAGGCGTTGCCGGACATCAGCGACAGCGCGCCGGCATCGGCCGTCACGTTGGGCCGGCTCTCATAGATGATGCCGATGACGCCGAGCGGCACGCGCACGCGCTGCAGCACAAGACCGTTGGGCCGGCTGGCCTCGTCGATCATCCGGCCGACCGGATCGGGCAGGCCCGCCACCGCCTCAAGCCCCGCCGCCATCGACTCGACGCGCGCGGCGTCGAGGGTGAGACGGTCGAGCATCGCGGCCGAGAGACCATTGGCCGTGGCGCGCCCGACATCGGCGGCATTGGCTGCCAGGATCGCGGCGGCGGCGCTGCGGATGGCGCGCGCGGCTTCGACCAGCGCCTTCGCCTTGTCCGCCGTTGGCACAGCGGCGAGCTGCCGGGCGGCCGTGCGGGCGCGGGCGCCCATGTCTGCGATCAGCGCAGCGGCGTCGGTGGGGCGGAGGGCAACGGCTTCGGTCATGCGCGCGCCCTAGCACTTTGCCGCCTTTCGCTAAACCCCACTCGCGCTTGGCCGAGCGCAATGCTAGCTTTCCGCCATGTCGGGGAACTCGAAGCTGTTGCCGATGTCGCGACCGGGGCCATGGCCGCGGGTGCCGTCGATGGCGCGGGCGCGTCGGCGCATGGCGCCGCCGGCGGCAAATGCCTGAACTGCGGCACGACACTGATCGGGCCGCACTGCCACAAATGCGGCCAGTCGGCGCATGTCCACCGCACCGTCGGCGCGCTGTTCCACGACATCGCCCATGGCGTGTTCCATCTCGAGGGACGCACCTGGCACACGATTCCACTGCTGTTCTGGCGGCCGGGCGAATTGACCCGCCGCTATGTCCATGGCGAGCGCGTCAACTTCGTCTCGCCGATGGCGCTCTTCCTGTTTTCGGTTTTCCTGATGGTCGCGGTGTTCGGTCTGGTCGGCGGGCCGATCGACTCGAAGCTCAAGGGCAAGGACGCGGTCGCGCTGGCCGAAGCCCGCACCGAGGCGGCGAACGACCTGCGCAAGACCGAGCGGAAGATCGCGGACCTCCTCAAGCAGAAGCAGGCGCTCGAGGCGAAGGGCACGCCCACCAAACAGATCGATGGAAAGATCCGCGATCTGCGGACCGAACAGGCCGCCCTGCGGCTGATCACGACCGGCCACATCAAGCCGGAGATCAAGAGCGAAGGCATGGCGATCGACGATGGCCGTGTCATCACGGGCGTCCCTGGCGTCGACGACGTGATCCGCCACGCCGCCGAAAACCCGGAGCTTACGGCCTATAAGCTGCAGTCGAGCGCTTATAAATTTTCCTGGGCACTGATCCCGATATCGTTGCCGTTCATATGGCTGCTGTTCATGTTCAAGCGCGGTGTCGGAATGTACGACCACGCGATCTTCGCCACCTATTCGCTGTCGGCCATGACGCTGATGGTTGTCGCGCTCAGCCTCGCGGACGCCATAGGGGTGCCCACGGCACTGGTCTGGCTGACGCTGCTGCTGTTCCCGCCATGGCACATGTATCGCCAGCTGAAAGGCGCCTACCAGCTCGGCTGGTTCGGCGCGGCGTGGCGGATGCTCGCGCTGATCATCGTCGCCTATACCTCGGCGCTGATCTTCTTCATGCTTCTGGTCGCGATGGGCCTGTAGATTATTTGGGCAATTTGCAGGCGGGCAGCTTCAGGCCGACCAGATCGCGGCATGGCCTGACCTGCACCGATCCGTCGCCGCCGATGAAGGCGGCGTAGGCGGCGCCGCGATCGCATTGCACCGTCCACATCTCGAGATTCTTGTAAGGGCCCTGATAGGCGACCGGGCCGATCCGCTTGCAATATTGCTTATCGTCGAGGACGGCGCGACGCATCACCGCCCGCTGCTGCATCGACGAGAGCGTCTTGAGCTTGTCACTGAAATCATTGGCCAGGGCAGGAGTCGTGGCCAGTGCCGCGGCGATCAGGGCGATGAGAGTCTTCATGGCTCGATCATAAGCTATCGGGACCGCGATGCGCCATAGCTGCGCGGCCCCGTCCAGAGATTAAAGGTCAGACCGAATCGCTGATCTTCTTCCCCGCGAACAGCGCCAGCAGCGCGAAGATGATGAACAGCGCTATTGCGATGAAGAACAGGATCTTGGCGATGCCGACGAACGCGCCGCCGATGCCGCCGAAGCCCAGCGCGCCGAGCACGAGGCCGACAACGAGGAAGATAAGCGCCCATTTCAACATCGGAAAAACTCCAGTTGGGTGTGGGCAGGGAACGAGTGGTGTGGTGCCTGGTTCCATCGCGGCCGAGGCCGTAACGACCGCGACCGGCTGATGCGACTCACGGCTCTCCGGGCGCCGTCGCCTTGATCGCCAGCGCATGGATCTTGTCCGCCAGCAGGTCGGAAAGCGCCGCATTGACCGCGCGCTGACGGCTGACCCGGTTCTGGCCGGCGAAGGACGGGCTTTCGACCTCGACGGTGAAATGGCTCTCGCCGGAACCGTCATGGCCGGCGTGACCACGATGCCTGTCGCTGTCGTCGGTCACGACGAGCCGTGTGGGGTTCAGCGCCGCTTGCAGGCGGCGAATGATCTCGGAGGCGACAGGGCCGGTGGGAAGTTGGTTCATCTCGCCTATATAGGGGCATTGAACGACAAGAGGCGAGCGTTGAGCGAAGACTTTACGGAGCGGCGGGCAAGGACCCGGTTCCACGGACGGATCGACAGCGGGCGGCGCGCCTGCATGACCCCGGGCTGCGATCAGCCCGGCGAATATCGCGCGCCCGCCGCGGAGGGGCGGCGGCCCGGCTTCGACGGGCCGGGCGATTGGCGCTATTTCTGCCTGGACCATGTTCGCGCGTTCAACAGCGGCTATAATTTCTTCGAAGGGATGAGCACCGACGAGATCGCTGCGCAGCAGACCCCCTATGCCGGCTGGGAGCGCGAAACCCGCGCCTTTTCCCCGGCGGCGGGCAGCACGCCGCGCTGGGCCGACTTCATCGACCCGCTTGATGCGATCGGCGCGAAATTCGCGCGGGCGGTGGAGCGCGAACGCGCGGACGGCAGGCCGTTGTCCGACGCCGACCGCCGTGCGCTGAAGGTGCTGGGACTGGGCCACGACGCCGATCGCCGCACCCTGAGGACGCGCTATGCCGAACTCGTCCGCCGCTACCATCCCGACAGGAATGGCGGCGACCGGAGCCACGAGAAGGCTTTGCAGAACGTGATTTCGGCTTATACGCAACTCAAAGGCCGCCCCGCCTTCGCATAAGCAACATTATCGATTCCAAAGGCTTTCGTCATGACCGATCTGCCCAACGTCCAGCCCGACAGCCGCACTGAGACGGTGCTCTCGGCGCCTGATCGGATGGTGAAGGTGCGCGATGTGTTCGGGATCGACAGCGATCTGGAAGTGCCGGCCTTTTCCGAATCGGACGAGCGGGTGCCCGACCTCGACCCGGCCTATGTGTTCGATCCCGATACGACGATGGCGATCGCGGCAGGCTTTGCCCATAACCGGCGGGTGATGATCCAGGGCTATCACGGCACCGGCAAGTCGAGCCACATCGAGCAGGTGGCCGCGCGCCTCAAATGGCCGTGCATCCGAATCAACCTCGACGCGCATATCAGCCGTATCGACCTGGTCGGCCGCGACGCGATCGTGCTGCGCGATGGCCAGCAGATCACCGAGTTCCGCGAAGGCCTGCTGCCCTGGGCGCTGCAGACCCCGACCGCGCTGGTGTTCGATGAATATGATGCGGGCCGTCCCGACGTGATGTTCGTGATCCAGCGCGTGCTCGAAACCGAAGGCAAGCTGACCCTGCTCGACCAGAACCGGGTGATTCGCCCTAACCCCTGGTTCCGCCTGTTCTCCACCGCCAACACGGTAGGCCTCGGCGACACCAGCGGGCTCTATCACGGCACCCAGCAGATCAACCAGGGCCAGATGGATCGCTGGAACATCGTCGTCACGCTCAACTATCTGCCGGCGGCGACCGAGGCGCAGATCGTGCTCGCCAAGTCGGGCGAATATGACAAGCCCGACGGCAAGAAGGTCGTCGACAATATGGTGAAGGTCGCCGACCTGACCCGACAGGGCTTCATGGCGGGGGACATCTCCACGGTGATGAGCCCGCGAACCGTGATCAGCTGGGCGCAGAATGCACTGATCTTCAACGATGTCGGCTTCGCCTTCCGCCTGTCCTTCCTGAACAAATGCGATGAGAGCGAACGCTCGCTTGTGGCCGAATATTATCAGCGCGTGTTCGGAAAGGACCTGCCGGAGAGCATCGTCGGGAAAATATGAGCACCACCGCGATCTCGCCCCTGCTGCCGCTCGAAGGCGGCTTCAACCTCCGCGACATGGGGGGCTATGCGGCTGCCGACGGGCGCACCGTCAAGCGCGGCATGCTGTTCCGCTCGGGTGTGATGTCGCTGCTGACCGAAGCGGACGAGCGCCAGCTGGCCTCGCTCGGCATCGCCACCGTCTGTGACCTGCGGCGCGGCGGCGAGCGGCGGCGCGACCCGACGCGCTGGTGCGAGCCGGCAGGCGCCTTCTACTGGTCGCGCGATTATGCCGAAGCGAGCGGCGTGTTTACCGAGATGCTGCGCAGCTCGGCGGCCACCGCCGAAGCGGTGCGCCAGATGATGCTCGATCTCTATCGCGACATATTGGTCGATCATGCGCCGTCATACCGTTTCCTGTTCGAGCGTCTGGTCGCCGGGCATGTGCCGCTGCTGTTCAACTGCACCGCCGGCAAGGACCGCACGGGCGTCGCCGCAGCGCTGATCCTGTCCGTGCTGGGCGTCGCCCGCGACACAATCGTCGACGACTATCTTCTGACCAACCGCTACGCCGACTTCCGCCGGCTGACAGACCGCAAGGAAGGCGGGATCTCGCACTACAGGACGGTCCCGGCGGAGGTGCTGGCGCCGATACTCATCGCCGACGCGGACTATCTGGCGGCGATGTTCGACAGCCTCGAGCGCGACCATGGCGGCATCGATGCCTATCTGCAGGCGATCGGCGTGGACGAGGGCGCGAAGGCGAGGCTGCACGGCCTGTTGCTCGACTGATGGCCGAACAGACCCCCATCGAAGCCTTCCGGCTTGTGCTCGGCGGAACCGCCCGGGCGCTGGCGCATGAGCCGGAGGTCGAACTGAGCTTCACGGCCGAGGCGCCGTCCTCGTCCTACAAGCAGATCCGGGTGCCGATGCCCGCGCGCAACCTGCCCGCCCAGGCGGTCGCCGAGGCGCGCGGCTTCGCCGACAGCTTCGCGCTCAAGCTGCGCCATCACGACCAGCGAATCCATGACCGCACCGCCCCGGCCGAGCCGGTGGCCCGGGCCGTTCACGATGCGGTCGAGCTTGCCCGGGTCGAGGCGATCGGCTCGCGCGCCATGGCCGGCGTCCGCGCCAATCTTTCCCAGGCCCTCGAAGTCCGCCTGCGGTCCGATCCACTGCTGCGGGCGCGAGTGCGCGAAGAAGTGCCGCTGTCTACGGCGATCGGGCTGCTGGTGCGCGAACGGCTGACCGGCGAAGCGCCGCCGGCCATCGCCGAGGCCGGATTGTCACTGGTGCGGGACTGGGTCGAGGAGAAGGCGGGCAAGGATCTCGACGCGCTCGAACTCGCGTTCGACGATCAGGCGGCGTTCGCCAAGCTGGTCGGCCGGCTGCTCGAGGACCTCGACCTGACCGACGGCGAGCAGGCGCCGGAGTTCGATCCCGAGGCGGGCGACGAGGACGAAGGCGACGATCAGGAGGAGAGCGAGGGCCAGCAGGACGAGGACGAGGACGAGGCCGGATCGAGCGATTCCGGAGTCGAGAGCCGCGCCGAGCAGACAGAAGCCGGCGACGAGGATGGCGAACAGCGCCAGCTCGACCAGGACAGCGCCGACGACATGGACAGCGAGTTCGGCGAGGACGGCGAGGATGGGATGATGCCGGTCCGGCCCAACCGGCCGATGTCCGACCTCCCCCCCGGCTTCGATTACCACGCTTACACCACCCGCTTCGACGAGGAGATCGCCGCCACCGAGCTGTGCGACGAGGAGGAGCTTACCCGGCTGCGCGCCTATCTCGATCAGCAGCTGGTCCACCTGCAGGGGGCGGTGACCAAGCTGGCCAACCGGCTGCAGCGCCGGCTGATGGCGCAGCAGAACCGCAGCTGGGACTTCGACCAGGAGGAGGGGCTGCTCGACGCGGCGCGGCTCGCGCGGGTGGTGATCAACCCCGCCCATTCGCTGAGCTACAAGATCGAGCGCGACGTCGACTTTCGCGACACGGTGGTCACGCTGCTGATCGACAATAGCGGCTCGATGCGCGGGCGGCCGATCTCGATCGCGGCGATCTGTGCCGATATTCTGGCGCGGACGCTCGAGCGCTGCGCGGTGAAGACGGAGATCCTCGGCTTCACCACCCGCGCGTGGAAGGGCGGCCAGTCACGCGAAGCCTGGCTCGGCGCCGGGCGGCCGCCGACCCCGGGCCGGCTCAACGACCTGCGCCACATCATCTACAAGAAGGCCGACGAGCCATGGCGCCGCGCGCGCAAGTCGCTCGGCCTGATGATGCGCGAGGGGCTGCTCAAGGAGAATATCGACGGCGAGGCGCTGCTCTGGGCGCATGGCCGACTGATCGGGCGGCGCGAGGAGCGCAAGATCCTGATGGTCATCTCGGACGGCGCGCCGGTCGATGACTCGACGCTCTCGGTCAACAACGGTTCCTATCTGGAACGGCATTTGCGCCAGGTGATCGGCTGGGTCGAAACGCGCTCCCCCGTAGAGCTGATCGCGATCGGCATCGGCCATGACGTCACGCGCTATTATCAGAAGGCCGTGACGATCATGGACGTCGAGCAGCTCGGCGGCACGATGGTCGAGCAACTGGCGACGCTATTCGAAATCGAATGAGTTTTTGTTTAAGCCCTCAGACGCCGGGCGCAGCACGTCCGTGCTGCTTGGCTTCCTCGCTACGCTCGGACGCGCTTTTCGCGCTTGCCTCTTCGAACCACGGATCGACCGAGCTTCGCGATGGGCGAGGCGCAGCCGAGAAGCCGCGAACAGCGGCCCGAGCTTATTGCGAGGAAGCCAAGCAGCACGGACGCCCTGCGCCCGGCGTCTGAGGGCCATCAAACAAAGTGGAGGGCCGCCAGGCCCTCCAGGAACCCGGCGACCCTCCTCCCCACAACGCCACGCGGGGAACTGGTCCGACTTCAGAAACTCTTAGCAGTCGCGGTCGATCGCGCGGCCGGCCAGGGCGCCGACGCCTGCACCAATGATGGCGCCGGTAGTGCCGTCGCCGCGATCATAGCGGCCGTTGCCGATCTCATGGCCCAGCAGGCCACCTGCGATAGCGCCGAGGATGGTGCCGCCGGTGCCCTTGTCGCGGCAGCGGCCGTAGCCGCGCCCGCCATAATAGCCGCGGTTGCCGTAATAGCGTCCGCGATCGGCGTAATACCGGTCGCGGCCACGATAATAGTCCCGGCCATAGCCGCGATGTCCATATCCATCACGGACATGCTCGTAGCGGCCACCGCCAAAATATTGCGCCTGCGCCGCCACTGGCGCGACCGCTGCGAGTGCTACTGCGGTTGCAGCGGCGGCTGTGAAAAACTTGCGCAACATAACTACCTCCTGGTCTCAACCGCGGATTCCGCGAAGAACCCATAAAAAGGCCAACAGGGCCCGATCGATGGCTCGCTTATTCCATGATTCGCGTGAGCCGATGCTGAACATGGCTGTTGGCGGCCGTTCATAATCCGCGACGACCCGAGATCGCCGAGGCGGTCAAAGTCCTTGGGGTTTGAGCGCGCTGCCGGTATCGCCCGGGCCATGAAGAAGGCTCTGGCCGCACTGCTGTTCTGCCTGCTGCCCAGTTCGGCAGGATACCCCCAGGCATCGGACGTTGCGATCGTCGCCACGCCCATCCCCATCGATCCCGACGATCCGGCGCACCGCGACATCGGCCGGCTCCGCTATCTCGGCGGCTGGAAGCTTACCAGCCGCCAGCGCAACTTCGGCGGCTATTCGTCGCTGCGGGTGGACGGAGACCGCTTTGTCGCGCTGGCCGATACCGGCGACTATATGCGCTTCCGCATGGCAGAGCCGGGTATCATCACCGACAGCCGGTTCGGCACGCTGCCCGCTTTTCCGACAAGCACCGGCACGCGCGCCGACCGCGATTCGGAATCGATGACGGAAGGGCCCCAAGGTGACATCTGGGTCGGCTTCGAGGCGCGCAATGCGATCCTGCGCTACAGCGCCGACTTCGCGAAGCCGATCGCATCGGGTTTCCCGCCGGCGATGAAGGCCTGGTCGGTCAACTCCGGTGCCGAGGCGATGGTGCGGCTGGACGACGGCCGATTCGCGATATTCTGCGAAGGTACTGCGGTCGCCCCGTTCGTCCATGCCGCCCTGCTCTTCCCCGGCGACCCCACCGATGCCAGCAATGTGCCGATCCAGTTCGGCTACCGCCCGCCGCGCGATTATGCGCCGACCGACGCGCGGCAGCTCCCGGACGGGAGGATCATCGTCCTGCACCGCCGATTCGGCGTCCTGTCGGGCTTTGCCGCTGCGCTGTCGATCATCGATCCCCGGGCGATCTCCGAAGGCGCGACCGTCGACGGCGAGATGATCGCCGAGATCAAGCCGCCGCTGAACGTCGACAATATGGAGGGGATGAGCATCACCCGCGAAAATGGCAAGGTGATCGTCTGGATCATATCCGACGACAACCAGATCGCGCTGGAGCGGACCCTGCTGCTGAAGTTCGAGCTGCTGGAGCCCGCCGGATAGCTGCGGAGCCGATCGCGACGAGGCGAATCGACCCGCGCAAACAAAAACCGGACCGCGAGAGCGATCCGGCTTCGTTCTGTGTGATCCGCCGGAGCGGAGAAATCAGGCGGCGAGGGCCTGCTTCTTGGCGACTTCACGCTTCAGGCGGCGCGCGCGCAGCGACAGGTCGTCGTCCGACGTCTTGAGCAGCCAGTTGTCGAGGCCGCCGACATGCTCCACCGAACGCAGGCCGTGGGTCGACACCTTCAGCTTGACGCCCTTGCCGAGCGAATCGGAGATCAGCGTCACATTCTGCAGGTTCGGCAGAAAGGTCCGCTTGGTCTTGTTGTTGGCATGGGACACGTTGTGGCCCACTTGGCGGCCCTTGCCGGTCAGCTCGCAGATGCGCGACATGATAGTTCGTCCTGAATGTTCGGGTTGCCCGGAAAGTGGCGGCGGATAACGGCGATCCCGAGATTCGTCAAGCCGTTCGGACGGGCCAATGCAACTCTAGCCGTAACAGATCGTTGTTCGCGCACCACCACATCGGCGGAGGAGTGCCCAAGTGAACACGCCCAACGAGCATTATAAGGAATATCCCGCGCGCAACAATGGTGCTCGCGTCGGTATCATCGTCGCGGTCATCGCGATTCTCGCGATCATCGCCGCCTTCGCCTTCGGGCTGATCGACATCAACCAGACCAAGGAAATGAAGGCTCCCGACGTCTCGGTTTCGGGCGGCCAGGCACCAGCCTTCGACGTTGACACGGCGAAGGTCGATGTCGGTACGAAATCGACCGACATCACCGTGCCCAAGGTCGACGTCGGCACCACCAAGGAAGAGATCAAGGTTCCGACCGTGGACGTCAAGAAGGCCAATTGACGTGGCGCGGCAGCAGGCCATCCGCGCGGCGGCATCGCCCTGGGCGGTCGTCGCGGCGATCCTGCTGCCGCCGCTCGGCGTTTTCCTGGGGCGGGGCATAACGCCCGCTTTCTGGGTGACCGTCCTGCTGACCCTGATCGGCTGGGTTCCGGGCGTAGTGATGGCGCTCGCGCTGTTGCTGGTCCCTGATCGCATCCCGATCCGCTAGAGCGATATGAAGTCAGGTGGAATCACCTGACGACTCGCATATCGCGTAAAATCAAAGACCTAGAGCGGCCAATCCGATGTAATCGGATCACATACCGCTCTAGCGCTGGCCGTGCCCGGCTCGTACAGCGGGCCGATGAGCTTCCCGTTGCCCCCTCCCATGCGCCTCGCGCTCGACCTTGCCAGGCAAGCCGCATCCAGCGGAGAGGTGCCGGTCGCGGCCGTGATCATGCGCGGCGACGAGGTGGTCGCCACCGCAGCCAATGCGATGTGCTCAGGCAGCGACCCTACCGCCCATGCCGAGATGGAGGCGATTCGCGCCGCAGCCGCACGGCTGGGCGCGCAGCGGCTCGACGATTGCGACCTGTATGTCACGCTGGAGCCGTGCGCGATGTGCGCCGGCGCGATCTCGCATGCCCGGCTGCGCCGGCTCTATTACGGCGCCGAGGATCCGAAAGGGGGAGCGGTGGCACACGGCCCGCGCTTCTTCACGCAGCCGACCTGCCATCACCGGCCTGAAATCTATGGCGGCATCGGCGAGGCGGAAGCCGCAGCGTTGCTCCGCGACTTCTTCGTGGCGCGCCGCTGAGAGGGCAAGGGCCGAGCCGCTCGCCAGTCCGGCAGCTCGGCCCTTTGCGCGCCTGTCAGGCGGCGCTCTCCTTGATCGGAACGATCTTTATCTCGACGCGGCGGTTCTTCTGGCGGCCATCGATCGTCGCGTTGGAGGCGATGGGCTGGCTCGCACCGAAGCCCTGGGTCCCCAATCGGGCGGCCGCCACGCCATGCGTCGACAGATAGTTCGAGACGGCCGCCGCCCGGTTGCGCGACAGTGGCAGATTGATGGAGTCGGATCCCGTCGAGTCGGTATGCCCGTAAACATCGACATAGGTCTGGTTATATTCGCCGAGAATTCCGGCGACCTTGTCGAGCGTCGTGCGGAACTGCGGCTGCACCTCGTAGCTGTTGGTCGCGAAGGTGATCCCCGAAGGCATGTTGAGCAGCAACTCGTCGCCGCGACGCTCGACCTCGACACCACTGCCGGCGGTCTGCTCGCGAAGCTTGGCTTCCTGGCGATCCATGTAGGTACCGATCGCGCCGCCTGCCAGCGCACCGATCCCGGCACCGACAATAGCTTCGGTGCGGCTGTGCTTGCCTCCTACCAAGGCACCAGCGCCCGCCCCCAGCGCGGTTCCCGCCAGCGCTCCGATCGCCGCCTTCGACAATTTACGCTCGCCGGTTTCGGGGTTGGTGACGCAGCCTGCAAGCAAGGTTGAAGCCGTGAGAAGGGCGATAAGCCCGTGCATGGTTCGCATCGAAATATCTCCTGTCCCCTGGTGGGATCGGAAGCGAGAACATTCCTTGCCCATGATGGTTTCGTGTCCGTGCCGAATCGTGCGCGATTCAGGACGGTTGTGAAATTGCCGGATTCGCGGCATGAAGCGGCAGCGCCATGCCGCACCCTGCCCCTCTATCCCCCTTTCCGTGGTTCGACCTGGTGATCATCATCGTCCTGGTGGCGATCAATGGCGTCTTCGCGATGTCGGAGTTGGCGATCGTATCGGCGCGCAAGGCGCGGATGGAGGCGATGGCCCGCGCCGGCCATCGCGGCGCGCGGACGGCGATGGATCTCGCAGCCGATCCAGGACGCTTCCTGTCGACGGTGCAGATCGGCATTACCCTGATCGGCATCCTCGCCGGCGCCTATTCCGGGGCGAGCCTGGGCGGTCCGGTGGGCGACCGCCTCGTCCTGTTGGGGGTGCCGGCGGGCACGGCACCCGAGATCGGGTTCGGCCTAGTGATCGCCGTGACGACATTCGCCTCGCTGATCGTCGGCGAGTTGGTCCCAAAGCAGTTCGCGCTGCGCAAGCCCGAGCCGATCGCCGCCGTCATGGCGATCCCGATGCTGTGGCTGGCGCGATTGACCGCGCCTTTCGTCTGGCTGCTCGATCGTACGAGCGCGCTGATCTTCAGGATTCTGGGTTTGGCGCGGGAAGCCGAAAATCATGTGACCGCCGAAGAGCTGCACCTGATCGTCGCCGAAGCGTCTTCGGCCGGCGTCATCGAGGAGAGCGAGCGCGCGATCATCTCCGGCGTGGTCCGGCTGGCCGATCGGCCCGTGCGCGAGGTGATGACGCCGCGCACCGAGGTCGAGTGGATCGACATCAACGCCGATCCGGACGCGATCCGCGCGCAGATCGCCGAAATGCCGCACACGCGGATGCCCGTCGCCGACGGATCGGTCGACGAGATCATCGGCGTGATCCACTCGCGCGATCTGGTCCGCATCCTCATCAACGGCGGACCGATCGACCTGCGCGCGATCCTGCACAAGGGCATCTTCATCCCCGATCATGTCGATGCGATGGACGCGCTCAAGGCCCTGCGCGAGGCCGAGGTGCCGATGGCCTTCATCCACGACGAATATGGCCACTTCGAAGGGCTGGTGGCGCCGGCAAACCTGCTTGCCGCGATCGCGGGCGAATTCGCGTCGGACCAGGACGAGGATACCGACCCGCCGTTCGTCGAGCGCGACGACGGCAGCCTGCTGATCTCGGGAACCGTCGCTGCCGACAGCATGGCCGACCGGCTCGGCCTCTCCCTTCCCGAAGACCGCGATTTCGCGACCGCGGCTGGCTTTGCGCTCTGGCGTCTCAAGCATCTGCCGACGACCGGCGAGTCGTTCACCCACAAGGGATGGCGGTTCGAGGTGATCGACATGGACGGCCGGCGYATCGATAAACTGCTTGCGACGGCGACGCGCCGGGGCGAATAGGCTCCGTAAAGTCCGTATCACAGCGACCTGAGCGCTCGCCTCATCCAAAAATTGCTCGAAAATCGTTCGGTGTCCGTTTTTTTCCGGTTTTCGGCCCAGTTTCCAATTGCCCCAGCCGAAAACGCCGCGCACAAGAGGCGCCTTGCGCCGCCCAACGGTGCAACAACAGTTATCAAGCAACACCAGGAGTGATCATGAACACTGCCGACATCGCCGGCGTTGTCGCCGCTGAACAGGGGATCGACAAAGCCGCTGCCAAGCGCGTCATCGATGCCACCCTCAAGGCTATTACCGACGCCGCAAAAAAGGGTGAGGAAGTTTCGCTGCCGGGGTTCGGCAAGTTCAAGGTCGCCGACCGTCCGGCGCGCGAGGGCCGCAACCCGGCCACCGGCGCGACCCTGACGATCGCCGCTTCCAAGAAGGTCTCCTTCACGCCTGCAAAGGCGCTCAAGGATGCGTTGAACGATTGATCCGGACGAAGGCGCTGTCTCCAGCAGCGCCTTACCGGACATCGGTGAGGGGCGGCAGCGATGCCGCCCCTTTTTTGTTCATTCCACGACCCGTACGTTGCGCGACTGATCGGCTCGCGAATGATCGGCGACGTGCAGCCTCGCGCCGAAGCACATCCGGCGGAGGCCAAGGGTGTTCCTGCCGCGCGCCCAGCTTCAGCTGCTGGTCGTGTTCCTCAGCGAATGGCGGCGCAAGGGGGTGGGCGACACCATCAGACGCTTCGTCGCTAATTGAGCAGCGCGGCGATCTGTTCGATCAGCGCCGCATCGCCGGCGGCGATTACCTGGCCGGGACTCGCCGCATCGAGCGGCCGGCCTTGCCAGTCCGTCATCCGGCCGCCGGCGCCCTCGACCACCGGGATCAGCGCCGCGAAATCGTAGAGCTGGAGCCCGGATTCGATCACCGCGTCGAGATGGCCGGAGGCGGTGAGGCCGTAATTGTGGCAATCGCCGCCCCAGAGCGTATCGCCCGCAGCCGCGCTCACCTTCAGGAACCTCTGATATTCCGGAATACCGAAGGCGGCCGGCGATGTCGTGCCGATATGGGCATTGGTGAGCGCGGAGCAACGGCGCGTCCGTGCCGCTGCTCCGTTGAGCGTGGTCGGATGTCCCGCCGCGCCGATCCACCGGTCGCGCGCGATCGGCTGGTCGATCACCCCGAGCACCGGACGCTTTTCCTCGACGAGGGCGATCAGCGTCCCGAACAGTGGCCGGCCGGCGACAAAGGCGCGCGTCCCGTCGATCGGATCGAGCACCCAGACCCGCGCTGCATCCGCGCGCTCGAGGCCATATTCCTCACCGATGATGCCGTCCGACGGACGCTCTGCCGCTATGATCCTGCGCATCGCCGCCTCGGCGGCGCGATCGGCCTCGGTTACCGGCGAGGCATCGGCCTTGGTCTCCCGTTCGAAACGCGCCCGGAAGAAGGGGCGGATCGCTTCGCCCGCAGCATCGGCGAGCCGCTGCGCGAGGCGGATGTCGTCTTCGGTCATGCTGGCGTCATTCCCGCATCCAAGGCAAAGTGCAAGATCAGCTCGGGAGGTTGAGAATGAACACACCGGCCGGCTTCGCGACCGTCACGCCTTATTGCTTTGTCGAAGAGGCCGATGCCTTCGTCCGATTCCTGGTCCAGGCGCTGGGCGGCGAGCAGATCGGCATCCACTACCGGCCCGACGGAGCGATCGCCAATGCCCAGGTGCGGATCGGCACTGCAACCTTGATGGTCAGCGAGGCGAGCGGGGAATTCCCGGCCATGCCGGCTTCCTATTATCTATATGTCGATGATGCCGATGCGGCGATGGCCCGTGCCATCGCGGCCGGCGCGATATCGGTGCTCGACGTTGCCGACATGCCCTATGGCGATCGCCAGGGCGGCGTCCGCGATCCGCACGGCAATCTCTGGTGGATTTCGCAGCGCCTGACCGACGCGCCCTATTATTGAATCAGTCGAACAGGCTCGATACCGAGCTCTCGTCGGCGATCCGCTTGATCGCCTCGCCGAGGAGCGGGGCAATCGTCAGATGGCGAATCTTCTTCGCATCGGCGACCGACGGCGGCGCTCCGATCGAGTCGGTGATGACCAGTTCGAGCAGTTCCGAACCCTCCACCCGGGCGACGGCGCCGCCCGACAGCACGCCATGGCTGACATAGGCGACGACTTCCTCCGCCCCCGCCTGGCGCAGCGCCGCGGCCGCGTTGCACAACGTGCCCGCCGAATCGACGATGTCGTCGACGAGGATGCAGAAGCGGCCCGATACGTCGCCGATGATGTTCATCACTTCCGATTCGCCCGGCCGCTCGCGACGCTTGTCGACGATCGCCAACGGCGCGTTGTCGAGACGCTTGGACAGAGCCCGGGCGCGGACCACGCCGCCGACGTCGGGCGACACGACCATCAGGTTGCGCCCGGCGAAGCGTGCCTGGATATCGGCCGACATCACCGGCGCCGCATAGAGATTGTCGGTGGGGATATCGAAGAAGCCCTGGATCTGCCCGGCGTGGAGATCGACCGAGAGGACGCGGTTCGCACCAGCGGTCTCGAGCAGATTGGCGACGAGCTTGGCCGAAATCGGCGTGCGCGGCCCCGGTTTCCGATCCTGGCGGGCATAACCGAAATAGGGAACGACGGCAGTGATTCGCCGCGCCGACGAGCGCTTCAGCGCGTCGATGCAGATCAGCAATTCCATCAGATTGTCGTTGGCCGGATAGCCGGTCGACTGGATTACGAAGACATCCTCGCCGCGGACATTTTCGTGGATTTCCACGAAGACTTCCTCATCGGCGAAGCGCCTGACGCTCGCATCGGTCAACGGTAGCTCGAGATAGGCGGCTATCGCCCTCGCGAGCGTCGGGTTCGAATTGCCGGTGAGAAGCTTCATGAACAGGGTCCCCGTGACGGCGTTGCCGTGTTGGCGGCCTCTTAGGGTCCAAAGCCCGTGACCGCAACGCGGTATCGGGTTGAACTGCTCGATCGGCAACAGGGTGGCCCAACCAGCCCGATCGCCTTATGAGCGCCGGCATGATCGTCACTCGCTTCGCGCCCTCGCCGACCGGCCGGCTCCATGTCGGCAATATCCGTACCGCGCTCCATAACTGGATGTGGGCGAAGAAGCATGGCGGGCGCTTCCTGCTGCGGCTCGACGACACGGATCTAGAGCGGTCGACCCCGGAAAATGCCGAGGCGATCCGCGCCGATCTCGGCTGGCTGGGCCTGTTGCCAGACGACAGTGCGCGGCAGTCCGAGCGCTTCGCGCTTTACGAAGCCAGGTTCGAGACGCTGCGCGCCGCAGGCCGGGTCTATGCCTGCTACGAAAGCGCCGAAGAGCTCGAGCTCAAGCGCAAGATCCTCGCCGGACGGGGCCTGCCCCCGATATACGACCGGGCCGCGCTGGCGCTGAGCGGTGCCGAGCGTGCGGGCTTCGAGGCGGAAGGGCGCCGCCCGCACTGGCGCTTCCTGCTCGACCATGACAGCCCGATCGCCTGGAACGATCTCATCCGCGGGCCGCAGCAGCTCGATCCGAAGCTGCTGTCGGACCCGGTGATCCGCCGCGCCGACGGCAGCTGGCTCTATATGCTGCCCAGCGCGATCGACGATATCGACATGGGGGTCACCCATGTCGTGCGCGGCGAGGATCATGTCACCAACACCGGCCTGCAATTGCAGATGTTCGCTGCGCTCGGCGCGCCCACACCCGCCTTCGCGCATGAGGCGCTGCTGGTGGGCAGCGAGGGCAAGCTGTCGAAGCGGCTCGGCTCGCTCGGCTGCGACAGCTTCCGCGAGGAAGGCATCGAACCGATCGCGCTGATCGCGCTGCTCGCCCGGATCGGCACCAGCCTGCCGGTCGAGCCGGCAACCGATCCGGCGGCGCTGATCGAGTCGTTCGACTTCGCCCGCTTCGGCCGGGCGCCGGCGCGTTTCGACCTCGACGAGTTGAAGACGCTCAACGCGCGGATCATCCACGCGCTTGATTATGAAGCGGTCGCCGATCGTCTGCCGGCGCGGATGGACGCAGCGGCCTGGCAGGCGGTGCGGCCCAACCTGAGCCGCGTCGCCGAAGCTGCCGACTGGTGGGCTGTGGTGGAGGATGCGGCAGGGGCATGCGGCCTGCCCGAGGATCGCGAATTCCTGGCTGCTGCCGCCGAACTCGCGTCGGGCATGGCATGGAGCTACGCCATCTGGAAGACGCTGACCGGCGCCCTCGGCGCGCAGACCGGCCGCAAGGGCAAGAGCCTGTTCCTGCCGTTGCGCCTGGCGCTAACCGGCCGCGAACATGGTCCCGACATGAACGCGCTGCTGCCGTTGATCGGGAAGCATCGGGCGTTGGAACGGCTGAAGCGGGCGGCGGGCGGGTAGGTCGCTCGCCCTTCACGTCATCCCGGCCTCCGCCGGGACGACGGTAAAATTCGGGACGACGTTGGCTTTGGATGGAGGGACGCTCAAAACCGGTTCGACGGCGCGATCAGCCCGACCAGCAGGTAGAGGATGATCGTCGAGCCCACGCCGCACAGCGTCAGCAGGACGGCCAGCACGCGGATCAGCATCAGATCCATGCCCGAATAATCGGCGAGCCCGGCGCACACGCCCATGATCTTGCCTTCGGACTTGTTGAGGCGGAACGAATTGCTGCGGACAGACATGGCAAATTCCCTTTCCGGGGACAGGCGTGAAATCAAAGAAGCGTGGGGCGGTCGAGCGATACGGCCGCAGCGGTGCAGGTGCAGTTGGCATTGGCCGGGCCGATCGCAGCGGTGAGGCAGGCCAGGCTGAACAAGAGCGCGCCGCCGACTGCGAGCAGGAAGCGCCCGGTATCGCTCATGCTGGAGTGGGTATCGAACATCGTCTGGCTCCCTTGGTGCCGGCCATCGCTTGGCCGATGCCCGCTGCGTTGCAGGAGCCGTGCCAAGTTTCGGACCGGCCGAAAATCCAAGGATTTTCGATCAGATCTGCAAATGGCCGGGGAACGGTGGCCAACATTTGGGACGACACGCCAAACGCGCTTGGGAAATTACGCCATCTCCTGCAAGATCCCACGACGGCGGCCAGCCGCGGAGAGCTGACGGACGATGACCCTCCGCTTCAAGATCCAGGGCTGATAAGGTAGCGGACGGAACCGAAAATCCCGGGCTCGCCGTCGCATGGGGTGGCGCGGCGGGCCCTGCTTGCCTATCTAGCGGCGATGGCCGTCTTCCCACGCCCCTCCAGCCCGCGCGCCGCATGGGCCGATCTCAAGGCGTTCCTGCGCGGACAAGACCGCATCAAGCTGCTGTTTGCCGCACTGTCGATCCTGATGCCGATGCTGATCGTGCTCGGTTTCTACGTCGACTCGAAGACCGATCCGCCCAGGGCGCAGATCATCTACGCCCAGAGCTGGCCGGCCAGCCGCACCGATGACGAGATCAAGCGACAGAATATCGCGGACCAGAAGATCCTCGATGCCAAGCGTCGTGAAAAGCAGCTTGAATATAAGCGCCTCGCGGACAAGCTCGGCATTGAATAATCAGGGGCTCGACGATCGCCGATGGATGGCGTCCGCCATCGCTCTTGGTGAGCGCGGCCGCGGCCGGACCGCGCCCAATCCGGCGGTCGGCTGCGTGATCGTCCGCGATGGCCGCGTCATCGGGCGCGGCTGGACGCAACCGAGCGGGCGGCCCCACGCCGAGGCGCGCGCCATCGATGCGGCGGGCGACGTCACAGGGGCGACCCTGTACGTGACGCTTGAACCCTGCGCGCATATTTCGCCGCGCGGCCCGGCGTGCGCCGACCTGATTGCCGCTGCCCGACCGGCACGGGTAGTGGTCGCCATCGGCGATCCCGATCCCCGCACCGACGGCCAGGGTATCGCACGGCTCAAAGCCGCGGGGATTGCGGTGACGCAGGACGTGTGCAGAGACGAAGCGCGCGCATCGATGTGCGGGTTTCTCACCCGCCAGGAGAAGGGACGACCGCACGTCACGCTAAAGCTGGCGGTCTCGCTGGACGGACGCATCGCCCTGGCGGACGGATCGAGTCGCTGGATCACGGGGCCCGCCGCCCGCGCCCATGGCCATCTCGAACGCGCGCGATGCGACATGATTCTCGTGGGACGGGGCACGCTCGAAGCAGACGACCCGACCCTCGACGTCCGCCTGCCTGGCCTCGAAGATCGCAGCCCGCGCCGCGCGATGCTTGGACATGACGAAGCTCCGAAGGGGTGGCTGGCGATCCGCCAACCCGCCGAGATCGCAGCCATCGAGGGCGTCGACCATGTCCTTGTCGAGGGCGGCGCCGGCGCGGCGGCGGCCTTCCTTGCGGCCGACCTCGTCGACCGGCTGCTGATATATACGGCACCGATCGTCATCGGGGCAGGCCAGTCGGCGATCGGCGACATCGGTCTGAGCGATCTCGCCGCGGCGCATGGCCGCTGGCGACCGGTCGACACGCGGGTGCTTGGCAGCGACCGGCTCTCTGTTTACCACCGCGCCTGATGTTTACGGGAATCATAACGGATATCGGCACTATCGTCGCGATCGAACAGCGCGGCGACCTGCACGTGCGGATCGCCTGCGGCTATGACACCGCGACGATCGACATCGGCGCCTCTATCGCCTGTTCGGGCGCCTGCATGACCGTGGTGGAACTCGGCCTCGACTGGTTCGCGGTCGACATCAGCCATGAAAGCGTCTCCCGCACGCCGCCCGAGCGCTGGAAGATCGGCAGCAAGCTGAATCTGGAACGGTCGCTGAAGGTGGGCGACGAGCTGGGCGGCCATATCGTCACCGGTCATGTCGATGGCGTCGGCGCTGTCGCATCGCTCGCCCCGGACGGCGATTCACGGCGAATAGAGATTCGCGCCCCCGCGGCCCTGGCGCCCTACCTCGCCGCCAAGGGTTCGATCGCGGTCGACGGCATCTCGCTCACCGTCAACAGCGTCACCGACCAGCCTGACGGCAGCGCCATATTCGGGCTCAACATCATTCCGCACACCAGCGCGGTCACCACGCTCGGCGAGCTTGCCGTTCACGACGGGGTGAACCTCGAGATCGACGTGCTCGCACGATATCTCGGACGCATGGAAGAGCTGCGCGCGCGAACCGCACGGTAAATCACATTACAATGTGGCTTATGGTTGATGGCGACATCGGAATGTGCTAGTCACCCCTCATGAGCACCGATCTTATCGAACGCATCCGCGAAGCCGTCACCGAACGGCGCATCTCCCGGTCCGGCCTTGCAAGGGCCGCAGGCCTCCATCCCAACTCCCTGCGCTCGCTCGACGATCCACAATGGAACCCGACCGCAGAGACGCTCAAGAAGTTGGAGCGCTACCTGTCCTTCTCCGGCCTTTCGCCGATCGAAGAGATCATTGATGAAGCGCGCAACGGCCGGATGTTTATCCTGGTCGATGACGAGGATCGTGAAAATGAGGGGGATCTCATCATTCCCGCGCAGATGGCGACGCCGGATGCGGTCAACTTCATGGCCAAATATGGCCGCGGCCTGATCTGCCTGACGCTGACGCAGGAACGCGTCGACCAGCTCGGCCTGCCGCTGATGAGCCGGAATAACGGTACGCGGCATGAAACCGCCTTCACCGTCTCGATCGAGGCGCGCGAGGGGGTGACGACGGGTATTTCGGCGGCCGACCGCGCCCGGACCGTCGCCGTAGCCATCGATGCATCGAAGGGCCCCGAGCATATCGTCACGCCGGGGCATGTCTTTCCGCTGGTCGCCAAGAATGGCGGCGTTCTCATCCGCGCCGGGCACACCGAGGCCGCGGTCGATGTCTCGCGCCTCGCCGGACTCAATCCGTCCGGCGTGATCTGCGAGATCATGAACGATGACGGCACGATGGCGCGGATGGACACGCTCGTCGAGTTTGCGCGAACCCACAAGCTCAAGATCGGCACGATCCGCGATCTGATCGCCTATCGCCGCAAGCACGACCATCTGGTCGAGAAAGTGGCAGAGACCCGCTTCACCAGCCGATGGGGCGGTGACTGGCGCGCCATGACATTCCGGAACAAGGCCACCAACACCGAGCAGACGGCGCTGGTGAAAGGCTTTATCGACCCCGAAAAGCCGACACTGGTCCGCATGCACATGCTGTCTCCCTTTGCCGATATCTATGGCGAGGATTCCTCGCGGACGCGGCTGATAGAGCGCTCGATGGAAATGATCGCGGAAGAAGGGTCGGGCGTGCATGTTCTCCTGAACCGCCCGATAGCCTCGGGGATGAGCCGGGCGATCGCTGCCCGCGAAACCGGCGATTCTTCAGAGATGGACGAGTTGCGCGACTATGGCGTCGGCGCCCAGATCCTGACCGAGCTGGGCGTGCAGGACATGATCCTGCTTACCAATTCGCATCATACGCTGGTCGGCCTGGCCGGCTATGGCCTGTCGATCGTCGGCGAGCGCCCGATCCCCCCCAGGAATTGAAGGTTATCCAACATGGCCAAGCTGCTTATCGTGGAAGCGCGCTTCTACGATCACCTCAACGAGATGCTCCTCGATGGCGCACGCACCGCAATCGAGGAGGCTGGCCACCGGCACGAAACGGTCACCGTGCCCGGGGCCCTGGAGGTGCCAGGCGCAATCGCGATGGCCGCCGAGAGCGGCCGCTATGACGGCTTCGTCGCGCTGGGCGTCATCATCCGCGGCGAAACCTATCATTTCGAGGTGGTGTCGAACGAAAGCGCGCGCGGGCTCATGGCGCTGTCCATGGATGGCATCGCCATCGGCAACGGCATTCTTACCGTCGAGAACGAAGCCCAGGCACTCGCACGCGCCCGCCGCACCGAGAAGGACAAGGGCGGCGAAGCGGCCAAGGCGGCGCTGCGGATGATGGATTTGCGGGAAAAATTCGGAGCGTAGAACCGGTTCTGGCTCGTCTTGCGGCTGCGGCGATGATGCAAGCGCGCAAGGCTGGCCAGCCGCAGCCGCCGCGCGTAGAAGCAGGGGCATGATCGCACCTATCGACATGACCCTGGACGAGTTGCGCGACGCGCTGGCCGTCACGCTGCCAGCCCATGCCGTGTTCGACGGCTGGAGCAGGACGGCGCTGGACGGCGCCGCGACGGAGTTGGGCGTGCCGGCCGATCGCGCGGCGCTGTGCTTTCCTGGTGGCGCGATTGACATGATCGACGCCTGGTTCGCCATGATCGACCGGTCGATGGCAGCGACCCTGGAAGCACAGGGCGTGAGGGAGATGAAAATCCGCGCTCGCATCCGCGCGGCAGTGCTCGCCCGGCTCGGCGAGGCGGCCCGGCATCCCGACGCGCTGCGCCGCGCGCTGGCAATACTCGGTCGGCCGGGCAATGCGCGCCGCGCCGCCAAGCTGGGCTGGCGGGCCGCCGATGCGATGTGGCGGGCCGCCGGGGACAGCAGCGTCGACTTCGCCTGGTACAGCAAGCGCGCCACGCTCAGCGCGGTCTATGCCGCCACCTTGATGGCCTGGATGGATGACGACAGCGAAGGCTTCGTCGACACCCACGCGTTTCTCGACCGCCGCATCGACGACGTGATGAAGATTGAACAGCTGAAAGCCCGGATCAAGGTCGATCCCGATCGCCACTTCAGCCCGGCACGCTTCCTGGGGCGTCTTCGCTACCGGGCCGGGCGCTAGCCGGGCGCCAGGCGAGGAGACGGCAGGCGCGTGATGCCAGCCATGATTGGACTCGCAATCTTCTCTCGTTATTGATAATCAGTTGCATCATGGACCTCAACACGATCCGCATCACTCTCGACAAGCTGCCGCTCGGAAGTGGTGGCGAAATCGTCGACGTCGATTGGGCGATCCTCAGCGACAAGGACGGCCGCCGCCTGCGCGAGCTGGGCGTCGACGAGGGGGTTTCGGTCGAGAAGCTCCACAAGGGCCCGTTCGGAATTGATCCGATCGCGTGCAGGATTGGCCGGATGACGGTTGCGCTGCGTAGCGCACAAGCTGCCGCCATCGGCGTGGGGCCGCGCCGGAACCAATGAACCCCGCACCCCTGGTCGCGCTGGCCGGCAATCCCAATGCCGGCAAGAGCGCGCTGTTCAACGCGCTGACCGGAGCCCGCCAGAAGGTCGGCAACTATCCGGGCGTGACCGTCGAGCGCAAATCCGGTCGAATGGCGCTGGCGGACGGCCGCCCGGTCGAGATGCTCGACCTGCCCGGCACCTATAGCCTCGAGCCGTCGAGCCCCGACGAGGCGGTGACGCATGACGTGCTGCTGGGCAAGCAGCCCGGTGAGCGGCTGCCGTCGGCGCTGCTGATCGTCATTGACGCGACCAACCTGGACAACCACCTCCGCTTCGCGCTCCAGCTGATCGCGCTGGGCCTGCCGACCGTGGTGGCACTCAACATGATCGACATGGCCGCCCGCGACGGCCTCAGCATCGATGCCGCGAAGCTGTCGGCCGCTCTGGGCGTGCCGGTGATCCCCACCGTGGCGGTGCGCCGCAAGGGCATCGAAGAGCTCAAGGCCGCGATCGGCATGCTCGCCACCGGCGGCCCGGTTCGCCTGAGCGGAACCGATGCCGTGATCCACGAGGACATCGTGACGCTGCAGCGCCGCGCCCGCGTGATAGCGGTCGCGGCGACCACCGAAGAGAATTTCAGGCGCCGCTGGAGCCATCGCGCCGACGCGGTGGCGCTTCATCCCATTATCGGGCCGGCCCTTCTGGCGACGATATTGTTCGTGATGTTCCAGGCGGTGTTCGCCTGGTCGGCGATGCCGGTCGACATGATCGACAGCGGCTTCCAGCAATTGCAGGCGGCGGTGACAGCCGCGATGCCCCCCGGCTTCCTGCGTTCGCTGATCGTCGAGGGGCTGATAGCAGGGGTCGGCGCGGTGATCGTCTTCCTGCCGCAGATCCTGATCCTGTTCCTGTTCATCCTGATGCTTGAGGCCTCGGGCTACATGGTCCGCGCCGCCTTCATCATGGATCATCTGATGTCGCGGGTGGGCTTGTCGGGGCGGGCCTTCATCCCACTGCTCTCATCCTTCGCCTGCGCCATCCCGGGTATCATGGCGACGCGCACCATCGACGATCCCAAGGACCGGCTGACGACCATATTGATCGCGCCGCTGATGACCTGTTCGGCGCGGCTTCCGGTCTATGCGGTGATCATCGCGGCCTTCATTCCCGCGCGCGACGTGGCGCCCGGCGTCGGACTCCAGGGCCTGGTGCTGTTCGGCCTCTATGCCGCAGGCGTCGGCGGCGCGATGCTGGCCGCCCTCATTCTCAGACGCACCGTCACCAAGGGGCCGCCACCGGGCTTCATGATGGAGATGCCGCGCTACCAGATGCCGATCCTGCGCGATGTCGCGCTCGGCCTGTGGCAGCGCGCGATGATCTTCCTCCGGCGGGCCGGCACGATCATCGCAGCGACGACGATGGTGCTGTGGCTGCTGGTCTCCTATCCCAAACCGCCCGTCGGCAACGCGCTGCCCGCCATCGACTATTCGATCGCCGGCCGCATCGCCAACGGGATGGAACCGGTGCTGCGCCCGATCGGCTTCACCCGCGACATGGCACTGGCGCTGATCCCGGCGATGGCCGCCCGCGAGGTCGCAGTCTCGGCGCTGGCGACGGTCTATGCCGTCGATGCGTCGGACGAGAGCGCGCAGCAGCGCTCACTGGTCGACCGGCTGCATGGACGCTGGTCGCTGCCGACCGCCCTCGCTTTCCTTGCCTGGTTCGTGTTCGCGCCGCAGTGCATCTCGACGATCGCCGTGGTGCGCCGCGAGACCAATGGCTGGAAATGGACGGGCTTCATGCTCGGCTATCTGTTCGCCCTCGCATATCTCGCGGCAGGCGCTACATACTGGGCCGCGATCGCTCTGGGACTCTAGAGCAACCCCAAATTAGGAGACAGCCGTGGCTGGCAGCGTGAACAAGGTGATCCTGGTCGGTAATCTGGGCCGCGACCCCGAATCGCGCAGCTTTCAGAATGGCGGCAAGGTGGTGAACCTGCGCGTCGCTACTTCCGAGCAGTGGAAGGATCGCAACACCGGCGAACGCCGCGACAAGACCGAATGGCATTCGGTGGCGATCTTCAACGAGAACCTGGCCAATGTCGCCGAGCGCTATCTGCGCAAGGGCAGCAAGGTCTATCTCGAAGGCCAGCTCCAGACCCGCAAATGGACCGACAATGCCGGCGTCGAGAAATACTCGACCGAGGTGGTGCTGCAGGGGTTCAACGCGGTGATGGTGATGCTCGACGGACCCGGCGGCGGCGGCAGTGGTGGTGGCAGCATGGGCGGCGGCGCGAGCGGCGGCGGCGGCTCCGGCTGGGGCGACGATGATGGCGGCGGCTATGGCGGCGGCGCGAGCTTCGGCGGCGGTGGCAGCCGCGGCGGCGCCAGCGCGCCGGCGGGCCGCAAGTCGGACCCGTTCGATGCCGGCGACCTCGACGACGACGTGCCCTTCTAAGTTCGGGCACCTGATATCGTCGTTATCCCGAACCTGCTTCGGATGACGACTCGACCGGGCGTAAGGAGGGCGGCGGCCTCCCGCTGCCACTCCACGCGACAGTCCCTGCCGAAACAGGGACGAACCGTGAGCGAAACATATTTCCCCTGCCTTATCCGCTTGATCGACGGCGGGGGGAGCGTATTTTCCCGCGATGGGTAAGGTCAGTGGGTGCCGGGCGACACGATGAAGGTTTTCGTTCCGTTCCTTCGGTCCCCGCCCTTCCCCGGCGCGCCGGCGGCCGCCGCTGCCGTCAGCATAGCAAGGCCCGCCCCCTCCCCTCGTGCAGCAGCATCCCCGCAGGACATTGCGCGCGCGCGGATGATCATCGAGCAGATCGTTGCCGAGCGGATCGGCGGCAGCTTCTGGTGCTCCGGAGCCGACGACCTCTGGCACCGCATTGCCCAGGACGGCCCGATCGCCGCGGGTGGCGACGATGAACTTGGCCTGGTCGCGTGGATGGCCGGACGTGAGGTCGACTGGCTCGGCGCCGGCCGGTTTTCCGACATTGCCCGCGACGGCGCGCCCGACCCGCTCGAACGCGCCGTAATCACCTGGCTGATCGACGCCGTCGACTATCGCGATCCTTTCACGGGCCGGCCGGTGGCGATCGAGACAGCCATCGAACAGCTCGTCTTCTGGCGCCACGCGATCGATCGCAATCGCGGCCTCGCGGTCGCCGCCGGCATCGCCCGCTGGAAACGGCGCGAGGTAGAGACGATGCTGTGGCCTGGCCAGCCGCTATATTTTGCGCGCCGTGCCGCCGACGCGGTGCGCAACGCCCGCGCCGGGCAGGGCGCGATCGCCGTGTGGCCGTCCAAGGCGCCCCGCGGCCTTGATGCCGAGGCGGCCGCGCATGGCGTGACGGTGCATCCCGTCGAGGATGGCTTCCTCCGCTCGAGCGGCCTCGGCAGCGATTGCCACCCGCCCCACTCGATCATCCTCGACCGCAGCGGACTGCATCTCGATCCGCGCAAGCCATCCGATCTCGAGACGCTGATCGCGACACCGATCGACAATCCGGTGCTGATCGCCCGCGCCGAACGGCTGATGCGCACCCTGATCGAGGCCGGCATCAGCAAATATGCCAGCGGCGGGCGGCCGTTCGAGCGGCCGGTGCAGGGCCGGCGGCTGGTGCTGGTGACCGGGCAGGTTGAGGACGATCTTTCGGTCCGCCTCGGCGGTGCGGGCGTCGCGGGCAATCTCGACCTGCTTCGCCGGGCGCGCGCCGCCGAACCCGAAGCCTATCTGATCTTCAAGCCACATCCCGATGTCGATGCCGGCCACCGCCGGGGACGGATTCCGGACGGCGAAGCGCTCGAGTTCGTCGACCAGATCGTTCGCGACGTGCCGATGTCGTCACTGCTCGACAGCGTCGATGCGGTGCACGTGCTCACCTCGCTCGCCGGGTTCGAGGCGCTCATCAGGGGGTGCGAGGTCGTGACCCACGGCCAGCCATTCTACGCAGGTTGGGGATTGACGCGAGACCTGGCACCGCCCATTGAGCGGCGCGGGGGCCGCACAGTAACGAAGGCGCAATTGGTGGCGGCAACCTTGATCCTGTATCCGCGCTATCTTGATCCAGCCACAAAATTGCCCTGTCCGCCTGAGATATTGGTCGAAAGACTGGCGGCACAGCCCGTTCCACAGGAAACCCCGCTGACGCGCTTCAGGCGCTTGCAGGGACGTTTGCGGCGCGGAATGGTCAGCGTGGGAGGCAAAGCGTGAAACTGCACGACATAGCCAAGCAACGCTTCCTGTTCCTGCAGGGACCGCCCGGGCCCTTCTTCGATCGGCTGGGTGCGGCGCTGCGCAATCAGGGCCACGCCGTCCACCGCATCAATCTCAACGGCGGCGATGCCGCCTCGTGGTCGGGGCCGGCCGTCGATTATCGCGGCACCGCGGAACGCTGGCCCAGCTTTGTCGACGATTATCTCGTCCAGCACGCGATCAGCGATGTCATCCTGTTCGGTGACTGCCGCCCGCTTCACAATGCCGCCCGCGGCATGGCCCGGCTGCGCGGCGTCCGCGTCCATGTGTTCGAGGAAGGCTATATCCGTCCGAACTGGGCGACACTCGAACTCGACGGCGTCAACGGCCACTCGACTTTGCCGCGCGATCCGAAATGGTATCTGGCCGCAGCGCGCACCTTGCCGCCGCTCGCCGATCTGCCCAACGTGCCGTCCCGCTTCCGCCGCCGCGCGCAGGAAGCAACCAGCTATTATGCCCGTACCTCGCTCGGCAAGCTGCGCTTCCCCAATTACCGGTCGCATCGCGACCGCTCGGCCGCGGCCGAGGCGCTGGGCTGGCTCAAGCAGTTCGCGCTGCGCAAGCTGCACGAGGACCAGGCCGAGACGGCACTCGCCGGGCTGGAAGGCCGCCGCTATTTCACGTTGCCGCTACAGCTCTCCTCGGACCACCAGATCCGCGTCCATTCGCTGTTCGGCACGATGCAGGCCGGCGCATCCTATGTGATCGAGAGCTTCGCGCGCTCGGCCCCGGCCGATACGCTGCTGCTCGTCAAGGAGCACCCGCTCGACAGCAGCCTGTTCAGCTGGCGGCACTTCATCCGCCGCGAAGCGCGTCGGCTCGATGTCGAGGACCGGGTGATCTTCGCCAAGGGCGGCAACATCGCCGACATCGTCGAAGGCTCGCTCGGCGTCGTCACCGTGAACAGCACGACCGGAACGCTCGCGCTCGCGTCCGGGGTCCCGGTGATCGCGCTCGGCCAGGCGGTGTACAACATCCCGGGCATCACCTTCGACGGCCCGCTCGACGCCTTCTGGAGCAACCCGACACCGCCCGACCCGAAGATCTGGGACGCCTTTTCGCGCGTGCTGCAGGCGCGCTGCCTGGTCTATGGCGGTTTCGCCAGCGACGAGGGCATCGAGATGCTCGTCCAGGGCTCGATCGCGCGCCTCGTCCAGGCATCGATGATCATCGACCTGACCAAGCACATCAGCGGCACGGCGCAGGCGGCGGAGTAATCACCTGCGACCGTTTTGGACACGGGTTCATCGGCGCCGGAAGATAAACTCCTCGTCATACCAGCTGCCCACCTTGAATCGATACTCCCCCGCCTTCTCGAATCCGCGCGCGGCGTAGACCGCCTGGGCCTTGTCATTGCCCGACCAGACCCCGAGCCAGACCGGGCCGGGGCGCGTCGCCGCGAGATGGTCCAACGCGCAATCGAGCAGCTGCTTGCCCAGTTTCAGCCCCTGCGCCTCGCGCAGCACATAGAGTTGGTAGAGCTCGCCATGGCCTTCCCGCACATCGGCATGCGGCAATTTGCAGGGCCCGACCTGCGTATAGCCGAGCAGGCGGCCATCGCGCTCGGCGACCCAGTTCTGCCGAGCGCGATCGGCGATTTCGGCAGCGACCGCGGGCTCCGCATAAGAGGCGGCTTCGAAGGCGGCCAGATCGTCCGGCGGATAGGGGATGCCGAAGCCTTCCTCGAGGAAGGTCTCCCGGAACGTGACCAGCTTGAGGCCGGCGAGCGCTGCCACATCATCTGGGCGGGCCGGGCGGATGATTGTCATGCCCCTTGGGTAGGACGGGCCGCCTTCGAAGAAAAGGGCCGGGTGAGTCCCCGCACCGGCAGCCGCCGGACAAGCTCTCAGATGAAGTCCTGATAGCTCAGCGTCGTCGCCGCGATGCCGTCGAGCTTCAGGATCGAGTCGATCGCGCCCGTCGCGCCCGCGCCCTGATAAAACAGGAAACTGTCCGCACCGACCTTGAGCGCAGCGATGTCGGTGGTGCCGGCATGGCCGTCGAGCAGTTGCTGCGCATAGCTCTGCGCTGAAGCGACGGTGGTGAACAGCTTGGTCGCGACGATCAGGTCGCCCGCACCGACCTTGAAAGCGAGGTCGATGTGATCGGTGCCGTGGAGGAAATCCGTCACCTCCTGGAAAAGCGTTCCGGCCCTGGCGGGGGCGCCCGAACCGGGCTGGCTGAAGTCGAAAATATCGGCGCCGGCGCCGCCGGTCAGCAGATCGGCATGGCCGCTGGCCTTGCCCGCGACCAGCCGGTCGTCGCCATCGCCGCCGGTCAGCGTGTCGCTGCCCGCACCGCCCTGCAGGCTGTCGTTGCCCAATCCGCCGGATAGCAGGTTGCCACCGGTGGCCGCGCTCGCGTCGATACGGTCCGCACCGGCGCCGCCCTGCACGCTGTTCGCCCCCGCACCCTTGATGACGATGCCGTCATTGCCGTCGCCGCCATCGACGCTGTTCCGGCCGGTGCTCGCCGTCGCGCCGACGGTGATCCGGTCGTCGCCGCTCTGCCCGTCGATCCGGTTGCTGCCGCCGCCGGCCATGATCGTGTCGTTGCCGTCCTTGAGCGGAACGCCCGCCGCATTGCCGTAGATGATGTTATCGCCATTGCCGACATAGATATTGTCGGATCCATAGCCGCCCGACACCATGTTGGTACCGTGGCCAAGCGCGACGACATCGTCGCCCGATCCGGCGTTGAGGGTGTAGTTGATGTTGGTGGCTTCCTGGCCGAAATAATTATTGGCGCCGTCGCCGGTCCAGGATTTGGCGACGTAGCTTCCGGCCGGATCGGCGCCGGTGACGAGCATCGCCTTATAGACCTCGCCGGCCGCACCATATTGGCCGTTGCTCAGCTTCCCCTTGAAGTCGGCGTTGCTGTCCCAGTAATTCGCATAGGCGACATCATGGGTGTCGAACCATTGCTTGGCGAGCGCGATGAAGCTGCCGCCATTGGCGCTGTTCATGCCCCATTCGCTATAGGCGCTCTGCTTGCCGTGCGCGGCGGCGAAGTCCTCGACCCATTGCAGGCCATATTTGGACGTCACCAGATATTGGAACATCGTGGCGCCGTCGGCGGCCGTGGCGCCCGGTTTATTGAAGTAGAAATCGCCGCCGATGAAATCGACATATTTGTCGCCGGGATAGGCGGTAGCAGGGTCCATCGCCGCCTTTGAGACCTGGATGTTCCACTCGAACCTGAAGTTGCCCGAAACCGAGCGGAAGGCGTCGACGGCGTTGCGAAACGTCTGCGCGAAGGCCGCCGGGTCCTTGATCGCCGACCAGTTGAAATAGCTCTCGTTCATCTCGTTGCCGAGCCGGACGATGATCGGCTGGTCCTTGCCGAAGGCGCCGACCAGCTTCTGCGCCGCATAGACATAGTTGGCGTCATATTTGTGTGCGGCGCCCTCCTGGAGGGTACCGGTGTCGGCGATCAGCGGCACCGACCAGAGCGGGGTGACGCCCTGCGCCTTGGCCGCGGTCGCATTGAACGCGAGTTCCCCCTTCCAGTCGGCCCAGGTGGCCTTCTCGATGAAGATGGTGGTCATCTGCGGGCTGGTGCCGAGCCAGCTGCGCGCCGCCTCCAGCCCGGTTCCGCGCACGCCGCCGACGAACATTCCGGTAAGCATAGGTCACTCGCAATTCGGGAAGCTGAGCCCCCCATCTAGGCGGTGCGACTTAAGTTGCCGTGCAAGCCGGTGGTTAACGCGGCCGAAAGCCGCGGATTTGCGCCGATCCGATGATTAATTACGGTTTCATAACGAGTTGGCGTCCGAGCTTGTTCAGGCCCGAGCCTGTTCAGGCCCGAGCTTGTTCAGGATAGTCGCCGGCATAGAAAAAGGGCGCGGAAGCCGAAGCCCCCACGCCCTCTTCTTGCCGGAGACGCCGCACGGCGCCCCGAGCTGATTTTAGCTGCCCTGGCGCGCCTTGAGCGCTTCGCCCAGGATGTCGCCGAGCGACGCACCCGAGTCGGACGAACCGTACTGCGCGACGGCCTGCTTCTCTTCGGCGATCTGCATCGCCTTGACCGAGAAGGTCGGCTTCTTCGAACGGTCGAAACCGCTCACCATCGCGTCAAACTTCTGGCCGACCTGGAAACGCTCCGGCCGTTGCTCGTCGCGGTCGCGGCCGAGGTCGCTGCGCTTGATGAAGCCAACCACGCCATCTTCGCCGGCCTGCACTTCGAGGCCGCCGTCGGTGATCGCCATGACGGTGACCGTGACGATCGCGCTCTTGCTGAGCTTGGCGCCGTCGCCGGCCGGCGCGGAGGAGACACCGCCACGCTCGAGCTGCTTGATGCCGAGCGAGATGCGCTCCTTCTCGGGATCGATGTCGAGCACGATCGCCTTGACGGTTTCGCCCTTGTGGTGAAGCGCCAGCGCTTCCTCACCCGAGACGCCCCAGGCGATGTCGGACATGTGGACCATGCCGTCGACATCATTGTCGAGCCCGATGAACAGGCCGAACTCGGTCGCGTTCTTTACTTCGCCCTCGACGGTCGAGCCCACCGGATGCGCTTCGGCGAAGCTCTCCCACGGGTTGTTGATCGCCTGCTTCAGGCCGAGCGAGATGCGGCGCTTGTCGGCGTCGACCTCGAGGATGACGACGTCGACTTCCTGGCTGGTCGAGACGATCTTGCCGGGGTGGACGTTCTTCTTGGTCCAGGACATCTCGGACACGTGGACGAGACCCTCGATCCCCGCTTCCAGCTCCACGAAGGCGCCATATTCGGTGATGTTGGTGACCCGGCCGGTGAACTTGCCGCCGATCGGATATTTCGCCGCGGCGCCTTCCCACGGATCATTCTCGAGCTGCTTCATGCCGAGCGAGATGCGCTGCGTGTCCTTGTTGATGCGGATGATCTGCACCTTCACGACATCGCCGATGTTGATCATCTCGTTCGGATGGCCAACGCGCTTGTAGCTGAGATCGGTGACATGGAGCAGGCCGTCGATGCCGCCCAGGTCGACGAACGCACCATAATCGGTGATGTTCTTGACGACACCCTCGATCACCTGGCCTTCGGCGAGCGACTGGATCAGGCCCGAGCGCTGCTCGGCGCGGGTCTCTTCGAGGACGGCGCGGCGCGACACGACGATGTTGCCGCGGCGGCGATCCATCTTGAGGATCTGGAAGGGCTGCGGGATGTCCATCAGCGGGGTGACATCGCGCACGGGACGGATGTCGACCTGCGATCCGGGCAGGAAGGCGACGGCGCCGTTGAGGTCGACCGTGAAGCCGCCCTTGACGCGGCCGAAGATCACGCCCTCGACGCGGCTGGTCGTGGAGAATTCGGCTTCGAGCTTGTCCCAGGCGGCTTCGCGGCGGGCGCGGTCGCGGCTGAGCATCGCTTCGCCATGGACGTTCTCGACGCGGTCGACATAGACCTCGACTTCATCGCCGACCTTGAGATCGGCTTTCTGGCCGGGAGCCGCGAACTCGCGGAGCGCCACGCGGCCTTCCGACTTGAGGCCGACGTCGATGACGGCCATGTCGTTTTCGATCGCGGTGACGGTGCCCTTGACGACGCGGCCTTCGAAGCCTTCGTTTTCGCCGCCAAGCGTTTGATTCAGGAGAGCCGCGAAGTCGTCGCGAGTCGGGTTTGCCGCAGTGGCCATAAAGTTAGAGTTCCTATTCGATAGTTTCCGGCCATCCGGTTGTCTCCGGAGGTCTTGGGGCCAGAACCGCCACAGGGGCCGAATGCCCCAATGGCATCCTTCGAACCATCGCGCTCGCGGCAGGCTACCCGACAAAGCAGAAAGGCGCGGCAAGAGATCGGCTATCCGCCGACCCCCTGACACGCCTGCTTCAGCGACCTCTTTTTAGCGGTCTGCCGTTCGGCCTTCCACAAGCGCAATCGCCCGTTGGACGGCCGCGTCTATACCCAAATCGCTGGTATCGAGCAAGTCGGCATCCGCGGCTTGCCGCAACGGTGCCGCGGACCGCCCCATGTCGCGCTCGTCGCGTGCGAGGATGTCGGCCATCACCGCATCGAAGCCGATCCCCGCGCCCATCGACTCGAGTTCGCGGTGGCGGCGCTCGGCGCGGACCCTGGCGCTGGCGGTCACGAACAGCTTGGCGTCGGCATCGGGCGCGATGACCGTGCCGATATCGCGGCCGTCCAGCACCGCGCCGCCCGGCTGGGCGGCGAAGCCGCGCTGGCGATCGAGCAGCGCCTCGCGGACCTGCGGATGGACCGACACCAGCGAGGCCGCCTTGCCCGCAGCCTCGGTCTTCAGCGCCGGATCGCCCATCAGCGCCGGATCGAAATCGCAGGCGCGCAGCGCATCCTGGGCGTCGGCGGGATCGCCCCCGGCGCGCATCACCGCCATGCCAACGGCGCGATACAACATGCCCGTATCGAGATGCGGCAGGCCGTAATGGCGGGCGAGCGCCCTGGCTATCGTGCCCTTGCCCGAGGCGGCCGGACCGTCGACCGCGACGATCATGCCGTCTCGACCCCCAGCGCGCGCATCAGCGCGGCGAAGCCGGGGAAGCTGGTCGCGACCGGCGACATGTCGTCGATGACGACGGGTGCCCGCGACACCAGCCCGGCGATCGCGAAGCTCATCGCGATGCGGTGATCGAGTCGCGCGGCGATGGTCGCGCCGCCGGGCAGCGGGTCGCCGCCGGTGCCGTCGATGACCAGCCCGTCCTCAAGCTCCTCGACTCGGGCGCCGATCGCGCGCAGCCCTTCGGCCATCACCGCGATCCGGTCCGACTCCTTGACCCGCAGCTCCTCGAGCCCGCGCGCGATCGTACGGCCCTCGGCCAGCGCCGCCGCGACGAACAGGATCGGATATTCGTCGACCATCGCCGCGACGGTCTCGATCGGCGTCTCCATGCCCCAAAGCGTCGAATGGCGCACGACGATGTCGGCGACCGGCTCGCCGCCGACCTCGCGCCGGTTGGTGAAGGCGATGTCACCGCCCATCATCCGCAGCACGTCGAACAGCGCCGCGCGGGTGGGATTGAGGCCGACATTGGTGACCGTCACCTCCGATCCGGGCACCAGCAGCGCCGCCACCACCGGGAAGGCCGCCGAGGACGGATCGCCGGGCACGACGATATGCTGCGGGCGAAGCTCGGCCTCGCCGCGAATCGAGATGATCCGGGTGGTGCCGTCCTGCTCCACCGAAAGCTCCGCGCCGAAACCCTGCAGCATCCGCTCGCTATGGTCGCGGGTCGGCACCGGCTCGATCACGCAGGTGACGCCCGGTGCGTTCAGGCCGGCGAGCAGCACCGCCGACTTCACCTGCGCCGAGGCGACCGGCAGGCGATATTCGATCGGCACAGCCGGACAGAGCCCGCGCAGCATCAGCGGCAACCGCCCGCCCGGCGAAGCGGTGATATCAGCACCCATCAGCGACAGCGGCTCGATCACCCGGTTCATCGGCCGCTTCGACAGCGAGGCGTCGCCGGTGAAGGTGGCGGTGATCGCATGGCTGGCAACCAGCCCCATCAGCAGCCGCGTCGAGGTGCCCGAATTGCCCATGTCGAGCGCGCTCTCGGGTTGGAGCAGCCCGCCGACGCCGACGCCGTGGATGCGCCAGCTGCCATCGGGCTCCTGCACGATATGCGCGCCCATGGCGCGCAGGGCGGCGGCCGTAGCCAGCACGTCTTCGCCGGTCAGCAGCCCTTCCACCCGGCTTTCGCCGACCGCCAGCGCCGACAGCATCAGGGCGCGGTGCGAGATCGACTTGTCGCCGGGAACGCCCACCACGCCCCGCAGCGGACCGGGCGCGGAAAAGCTTGCGGGTTTGGGGGCGGAGCCATGCATAGGGCGCGGCTTTTGACAGCGGCGTTCCGCTATGGCAAGGCGCGCGGCGTTTCGGCTGTCCGATGACTCGAACGGCGCTTAAGTTTTCCTCATTTTTCGACTGGAGTTTCTGTACCGTGGTGAAACCTGAATGGGGCACCAAGCGGACCTGCCCGAAATGCGGCACCCGCTTTTACGATCTCGAAAAGGACAATCCCGTGACCTGCATCGAGTGCGGTGCGGCCTGGGAGCCCGATCCCGTGCTGAAGTCCAAGCAGCCGCTGCCGTTCGACGCCCCGAAGAAGGAAGTCGAGGTCGAAACCGCCGATACCGACCTGTCCGAGGACGATCTGGACATCGACGAGGAAGCCGAGACCAACCCGGACGACGATGTCGACCTGGGCGGCGACGACGACATCGGCCTGAACACGGCCGACGACGACGACGAGAACTGAGGCCTGAGGCCGGAACGCCCCCGCGGGGACGTTCCGGCCCCTCATTTCACCGAAAAGCTGCGCCTCATGCTAAAAGGGCCCTTGCAGGTCCTGCCAAGCTGACATAAAGGGCGCGCTCCGCCGCCGGGCCCAACCGGCGTGGATCGACATGGCATGGGGCCGTAGCTCAGCTGGGAGAGCGCTGCGATGGCATTGCAGAGGTCTGGGGTTCGATCCCCCACGGCTCCACCATTTCATCCTTTCACGCATAGATCGCTCGGCCGGCCGTGCTGCCTCGTTCCATCCGCCAGTTGCGATCGATTCGCATCTATGCCGGGTGCATGGGGTTGTTCGCGCGTTTTTTTGAGTTTTCGCATTCGGACTGCACTTCCCGATACGATCGAGCACCACGCAACGGCCGGACATCCGCCGTTCGAACCGGCAGCAGCCCCCTATATCTGGTCATGAGAATGATCCGCTACGGCACACATAGTCCGCCCGCGCGTCGCTCGATCCCAGCAACTCAGATCCTACATGTAAAGTAGAACTCGCGGGCGATCGTCGCGATCGCCTGATATCCGTCGAGCATGGCGCTCAATTAGGAAATTGTCCCTGTAATTTCCCGGCCATTCTCATCCCGATCGGATTGAACAGCAGGAATCGACCCATTGCGGACGTCCCCAGCCAGTGGCTTCCGAGGGGATTATACTTGATCAATTCGCCATGTGGGTTCGCCGCTCACGGCTGCCGGGCGGGCCGTATCGAAGAACAACCGACGCATTTCTTGCAAGAGAGGCATGTCGCAGCACCTTCCGGACTTCTGAGTATATCGCCTCGGCGCTCTCGCCAAAGACGGTGACGGTAGCCGCGCCATCAGCAATGCTCACCTCTCGAACCTCGCCAATGTTGCCCAAAGCCCATTGCAAACGGTCGACGAAGTGCTGGAGTTCGTCGCTCGTTTTATATCTGTCGTCTATCGATGAGCCGTGCATTCTCAATATCACGGCCTCGTCATCGGCTATAGCAAGCGCACGGAACGCCTGCCGCTTTCTGACAAACCCTACATAGACCATGTAGCCGAACGTCCCGATCGGAATACCAAACCCGATGATGAACAGAGCAATCATGCGGCTCCGACTTCCCGGTTTGATGTGGCTCTCGCGGCAGCCAAATCGTCGGGGCAATCTAGCAACCAAAAGTCCGCTTTCCACTCCTTCTCGGTCATTCCCGTCCAGAACGGATCATGTGGCCCTTCCCCACCCAATAGCGGACGTTGCGTTGCTCTCCCTGCCCGCTCATATCGGTTAAGCCGCGCCCGATTGCGGTGAGGAGGCCCATATCAACCCGCTTAATCGATGCCGTGCCTATTCTTCGGCGGCTTTCCTGGCCGCTGCCTTAGGTTTCGCAACATTGAGTTCACCGGCGCTTGCCGCGCCAGGGGAGTGTATCGAGCCCCCCGCGAAAGCAGTCACCGTCCTTCCCGCCCCTTTGTCGGACTGGGGCATGCTTAGCTGCACGCCTTATGGATATGTGATTGCAGCCAGGGAGGGTTGGGTTTGGTCGCCACCGACCACCTATGCCCCCGTGTTTATCCCCGCCCAGATGGTGCGGAGTGATCCGGCGCTTCTCGGAAGCGCAGCCTATTTCACCAAGATTGATCTCTCGCCAGCCGGCGGTGCCGAGCTTGAAGCCGTGAAGGAGATTGCATTCGCCGGTATGGACGGCCCCCAAAATTTTACCGGCTATCGCCTCGACGTAAACTCGTATCTCGACAGGTCTCTCCGACTCTATTTCCTCGAGGACGGTCACTCGCGCTGGGGGATTTGGTGTCCTCACGATATATGCGATCGCTCCACACTGTTCATGATCATGGATATGTCGAAGCCTCCTGCCTGAGGTGAGGACTTTCAAGATGGCAGGAAGCGACCCATTGCTGCCATCCTGATTGCATGACAGGAAAGCAGGATGGACCGCATCGATCGCCCTGCAGTTGCGCAATGGATGCGCTGGGCCGGCATGACAGTAGCTTTCTTCGCCGTCAGCGGGCTCTCAACACGATCGATCTCGTCCGCGCTCATTGTCCTTTTCATTGGTGCGCTGGGTTGGGCTGTAGAGACGCGGACGGTGCGACCTGCGCGATCCTACTTCAGGCTCCTGTTGGCCTCTGCCATGCTCCTGCTTATCTTCCTGTCGGTTGCCGAAGCATGGGCGCTTGCGACGGTGACGTGGTTGTTCATGACTGGGCTGGGCCTCGTCTGGACCATCTATTATGAGCGGATCGAGCCCGTTCCGTAGATGGGCGAGCGACGTCTGCTGATCATTCCCGGGCATCATACTGCGAACCGGTCATTCAGATGATCGCGCCGCGAGATGCGTTAGCTTCTTGGGATTGCGCACGATATATATCGCCGCAACTCCTTCGCGATCCATGCATAACGACATCACCTGCTCCACGTCGTCGCCGAGGTAGGTTATCACACCAAGAGCGCCGTTGACCGTACGCGCGTCATGCCGCAGCGCCAATCCACGCCCAGCGAACTTTCGCTTCGTTCCGATGACGAAGCGGGCGATTCGATCGGCGCCGACGATCGCGTTCAGCGCCGTAAGCTTGATGCCGCCGCCGTCGGACAACAGCACCGCATCTTCTCGTAACAGCGTCATCAGTGCCGCGAGATCGTCATTCGAAACTGCGCTAGCGAAAGCCACCAGCAACGCCGTTTGTCGCTCCATCGGAATGGGTTTGGTGGGGCGCCGGGCCTTTACGGCCCGCCGTGCACGGGAAGCCAGCTGGCGACAAGCCGCTTCGCTCTTGCCCAGCACCGCCGCGACCTTCGCAAATTCCATATCGAAGATATCGTGTAGAAGGAAGGCGGCGCGTTCCATTGGGGACAATCGATCCAGCACGAGCATCAACGCGAACGAGAGATCCTCCGCCAGTTCCAGGGTCGTCTGCGGAGAAAGCGCCTCGACATCGAACACAGGCTCGGGCAACCACGGCCCGACGTAAGCTTCCCGCCGCACTTGCGCGCTCTTGAGGCGATCGATGCAGAGCCGCGTGACCGTGGTAACCAGATAGGCCTCGCGGTTTGCAATGTCCGTCGCGTCATGGAAGCGCAGATAGGCATCTTGCAAAACGTCTTCCGCTTCGGTGCGACTCCCCAGCATACGATAGGCGAGCCCCAGCAGCCTGCTTCGAAACGGGGCGATCGGATCTTTGATATCGTTCATGCTGCCGGGTTCACCGGTGTCACCAGCTCCGCTCCCACCTGAATCTGCCGACATGATTCTGCGAAACCCAGGCCCACCTTGATCATGGGATAGAGGCGGCTGCCTTGGGTTGTCAGCGTCAGGTCCACCACACCCTTGCCACCCCAACGCTGCCGAACCGCTTCGCGCACTTCCGCGAGATCAGCAGACTTGGACAAGACGGACCGCGCGAAGCGATGCGCCATGGCGACGTCCTGTGACATCTCCTCGATATCGCCGACAAGGATTGCTCGCAGAGTGGCATCGTCCATTCCCGCCGCATGCGCCTGATCGACCGCAATCTGAACACAGGGTCCGCAATCCTCGAAGCTAAAGCTGGTCAGGCGGGCGGCATGGCTAGCCATGATGGGAACCACCTCGCAGTGTCGCGCCAGCGCCGTTGCCTTGAGGAACTTGCCAAAGCCGCGAGGCGAGGCTGCCTGCAATTCTCGCAGATAGCTCATGTCGCTTTTGAGGTACCGCTCCATTGTATCGATCAGTCGCTTGGCGAAAAAGCCGATCATGCTGCTGCCTTTCCGCGCGGCCAAGCCAGCGCCATGCTCAGGAAAGCCGGAACAACGATGGCGACATCGACCCGGGCGTCACCGGAACGGCCCATCGTCAGGTGCGCAAGATGGAAAAGAGCGTGAAACATCACGAACCCCGAAGCACCGAACGCCGCTAACTGGAAACTGCGACGCCAGGCGGTGGCAAGAAACGCCAGACCGGCGGCCAGAAAGCCAAGGCCTACGTCGATTACCAAATGCGGATTGAATGGGCCGGTGGCCGACGCGCCCGGCGTGGTTGCGAACCATCGCGCCGGTGACGAAATCATAACCAGACCATTGATCGTATGGAACAGCCCCAATGCACCCGAAAGCAATCGAAACGACATCCTGTCCTCCTCCCTAGCGATATGTGGATACAAGACGAGGCAGGCGCATGAAGCGTGACAAAATCCTTTACATCGGCCGCCGCAGTACCCGAGATCCCGAGTGTCCGGCCTCACATGAATGAATTCAAAAGCAGACTGCCTCCTTCCCACCCGTTCCTGCCGTGGGTCCACCCGACAAGGGAATACCCCCTTCCTTGGCTTCATCGCTTCCTCATGTTAGCCTGGCTCATGGGGCTCGCGCTATTACGGGACGCCAAATGGTTCGGGCGCTCCCGGGCCGACGGTTACGCGAAGATATTCGTGTTGGCCTATGTGCCCAACCTCGTCCTGATCTTCATCATATCTTCCGGGGCCTGGATCATCCCCGGCGTGGAACGGGGCACGGACTTCTACAGCTTCTGGGCCGCGGCGAAGATCGCGGTCACGCAGGGTGCGGCGGCGGCCTATGATGGCGGCGCCCAGGCCCGGGTCCAGGGGCTGGGAAGCCATTATTATCCGTTCATGTATCCGCCGCAGTTCCTTGCGCTGATCTTTCCACTCGGCCTGATGGCCTATGCCTGGGCCTATCTTGCCTGGGCGGCCGGCAGCTTCGCGGCCTATGTGCTGACGGCCCGGAAGCTCGTCGCCGGCGCGCTGTGGCCTGTCCTCGCCTATCCGGCCGCCTTCATCAATCTCGCCGGCGGCCAGAGCGGGGCGCTCACCGCATCGCTCTTCTGTGGTGCCGCACTGACCCTGGGCTCGCGCCCCTTCCTTGCGGGGATGCTGCTCGGCGGCTTCATCATCAAGCCCCACCTCGCCCTGTTGTTTCCGGTGGCGATGGTCGCCGGGCGGCGGTGGAAGGTCATCGCGGGGGCGGTCACCTCGGCCGGCCTGCTGACACTCTTGTCGCTCCTGATGTTCGGCCCGGGTGCGTGGGACGCCTTCTTCTCCAACGCCGCTCTTGCCCGCACCGTGACGGAGGACACGTCAACGCTCTGGCCCAAGGTCATCAGCCTGTTCGGGCTGGTCAGGCTGATGGGGGGATCGGGCGCGGCCGGCTATGGGGCGCAGCTGATCGTCACGCTGGGCTGCGCCGCCATCGTCTATCGCGTGTGGCGCATCGCCGGGAACGGCAGCGGCCGCGGCGGCGGCGATGACATGGCAAGGATGTCGATTCTGGCCGTGTGCAGCGCACTCGCCACGCCCTATGCGCTGGATTACGACCTGGTGCTGCTGATCGTGCCGATATGCTGGCTGGCGGCGGCCGGATCGCGCGCTGGCTTCGCCCCCTGGTCCAAGGCCGTTCTGGCGACAGCCTATGTCCTGCCCTTCGTCTCCAGGGGCATGGCCGCCCTTGTCGGCATCACGCCCGCATGGTTCATATTGATCGCCTTTCTCGCCGTCCTGCTGAGGGCGATGGGCTCTACCGCCCGCGACCGCGCCGCCGCAGTCCCGCAACCATAGCGGAAGCTACCCGACGCTTGGGCTTGTGCCCGCCAGATGCGCGGTGGCGATCGCCGCCAGGCAGATCGGGACGGCGTAGGGAATCGGACCGCGGCGCTGCAGCGCGATCCAGCCGCCCTCGGCGACGGCCTGAACGGGAAGCATCCCGCGGACGATGAACAGGATGATCGCGGTCAGCCCGCCGATGATCCCGACCGCCGGCAGCCAGATCGCCAGCCCATGGAAATCGAACCACAAGGCGCCGGCCGCAAGCAACTTGGCGTCGCCTCCACCGATGACGCGCCGTGCGAACAGCAGCCCGCCGACCAGCAGCATCGCGGCAAAGCCCGCCAGATTTTGCCAGATGTGCCAGGTCACGCCGTTCAGCACCAGGTGCACGCCAAAGGCCCCGACGATGGCGAGCGGCAGCAGGTTGGATACCTGCAGGCGTTTCATATCATCCAGCGCAGCAGCGATCAGGAGAAGATCGAAGAGCAATATGCCGCTGTGCGCAATGGTCATTTCGCCAGGTCCTTTTCGGCTGTCTCCAGATTGGCGGCTGCCAGGCGGTAATAGGAAGCGTTCGCTTCGATGGCCCGGGCCAGCAGCGCGCGGGCGGCGGGCAGGTCTCCCTTCAGCCATGCCGCATAGCCGGCATTGTTGAGGCGGCGCGCGCTGTCATGATCGTCGCCGGTGGCGCCGACAGCCCCGGGATAATCTCCGCCGAGCGCCATCGCCATCTCGCAGTTGGTGCGGATCCGGGGGTTGTTCGGTTCCAACAGGCTGGCGTGCCGCAACAGGGCGGCCGCTTCGGCGAAGCGGCGCTGCAGCATCAGCGAATAGCCCTTGTTGTTCAGCAGGGCGGCATCGTCCGGCCGAAGCGCCAGCGCGCGGGCATAGGCGGCTTCGGCGTCGCTCCAGGCGCGGCCGGCGTCGGCGACGATGCCGAGGCCGTTCCACGCCTGCCAGCTCGCCGGATCCTGCGCGACCGCAGCCGCGAAATAGGCACGGGCGCGGGCGACCTGGTTGAGCCGCAGGGCGATGATGCCGGCGCCGGTGGCGGCGCGCGGCGAGGGGCCGAGGGCGAGCACATGATCGAACCGGTCGAGCGCCAAAATATCCTGGCCCTGCGCGAGATAATAGCGGCCCATGACCATGTCGACGCGCGGGTCCGACAGCGCAGCGAGGTTCGCCCGCGCGATCATCAACCGCGCCTGGGTGAGCCTTCCCGCATCGACCGCGGATTCGAGCGCATCCAGATCGACCGGCGCCTCGGCGCCTGCCGGCATGGCCGCCACCGACAACAGCACCGCCGCGCCGCCGCAGAGGATATGCCGGATCGAAGCCATCATGACATCTGCGCCGAGCGCAGGCGCTGGTCGAACGGCAGGGCGTTGCGCCCGACGAACAGGATCATGTGCGGCGCCGTCGGCATGACGACGAGCCGCGACGGGAAAGGCAGGGTCCGCGCCAGCGCGACCGCGGCGAGCCGATCCCGGGGGGCATGGAACATCACGCTCTCCATCGGCCGGGCGCGCGCATTGCCGATCGCGCCGCTGTTCCAGCCCTTGGCGCCCAGGAACCTGCTCATCCGACGCGCCAGCCCGCGCGTGCCGACGGCATTGAGCACCGTGACGGACACGGAGGGCGTCGCGGCCACCTTGACGGGCTTGGCCACCTTGGCCGCCAGCGGTTCCAATGCGATGTCGAGGGCGCCGTTGCGCGACCTGGCGAGAACCGGCCGATCGGCGATGGCGAGGCGTGGCGCGTCATCGGCATCGACGGCCTCCCAGCCGTTGCCGACCCCCTTGGTGATCAGCGCGATCTCACGCGTGGATATGCGCTCGAGACGCATGCCGGCGGCGAGCGCGGCGGTCGGGGAGGCGCTGGCCTGCGCGACCGGCGCCTTGCCCCGCGCCGCCAGCGACAGGGCAAGATTGTGCAGGATGTCGGCATCGCGGGGCGCCAGCGCCAGCGCCTGCTCATAATAGCCAAGGCTCAGATCGGTGCGGCCGATCCGGTCATAAGCGACCGCGAGGCCGTTATAGGCGGCCGCCGATTGCGGATCCACCCGGATCGCCTTGCGAAAGCCATCGACCGCCAGCGCAAAATTGCCGAGCGCAAGCTGGCGTTTCGCGCCGGCATAGACATCGCTTTGCTCGGTCGGAGCGGCGATCGAGGCCGGCCGCACCTCCAGCTTACCGAGCGAGCGACCTCCGCTCGCGCAGGAGCACAGGGCCAAGGTCGCCAATATCGTCGGGATACGCATCATCACCCCCCTAGCGCGGGCATCATCGTCCGCATTACCCTGATCACCGCCGGCAGCATGAGCACACCGATTATGGCGGGCAGCATGCAGGCCACGAGCGGGATCGACAGCAGCACCGGCAGGCGGTGCGCCTTTTCCTCGGCCCGCATCCGCCGACGCTCGCGCATCGAGGAGGCGTAGACGCGCAGCGCCTGGCCGATGCTCACGCCGAACCGGTCCGACTGGACGATCAGGCTCGCAAACGACCGGAATTCTTCGAGCCCGGTGCGTTCGGCCATGCGGTGCAGCGCCTGTTCGCGGCTACGGCCGGCGCGCAGTTCGAGCGACAGCCCCGCCAGCAGATCGGCGACCAGAGGATGCGAGCGCGTCATTTCCGAGCCGACTCGGTTGAACGCCGCCTCCAGCCCGAGGCCCGCCTCGACGCAGACCAGCATCAGATCGAGCGCATCGGGGAAGCCGTTCAATATGTCGCGCTGCCGGCGCGCAGCGCGCGACGCAATCCAGAGATTCGGGAAATAGAGCCCGGCGAGCCCAAGCCCCGCGCCGATCAGGTAGAGCTTGACCAGCGAGGGGGCATTGCCCGCCCCGTAGCTGAACAGGACGAAGGCTGTCGGCAGCGCGAGCGTCATGACGAGCCGGATCAGCGTGAACAGCCGCGGGGCCGCAGGGTGCATATAGCCCGCCGCGATCAACCGGTCGCGCAGGACCGCGCTGGTATCGGACAAGGACAGGCCGCGCTTCTCGATTGCCTTGATGAGCTGGAGCCAGGCCGTCTCCGCGCCGAGCGAGCGAAGCGACTGTCCGGAGACCGCGCCATGGTCGCCGGCTACCGCCAGCCGCTGCCTTACCGTCCGGCGATAGGCCAGCCCCGATGCGATCAGGAAGCAGGTAACCGCGACGCCGATGAAGACGAGCAGCAATATGGCGCCGCGCGAAAATCCTGCAAGTGCAATATCAAGGTCAATCATCGCATCAAACCTTCAAATCGACCATTCGGCGTATCGAATAGACCCCGATCGCATAAAGGCCGAGCAACACTCCAAACCCCGGGAAGAACACGGGATCATTGGCAACATCGAGATAGAATGCCGGATTGCTCAAGAATACGAGCGCGAAGGTCAACATCGGCAAGGCGGTGAGCATGATCCCACTGATCCGCCCCTCCGAGCTCAGCGCCCGGACCTTCAGCATCATGCTTGCGCGTTCGCGGATGACCGCGCTCAGATTATCCAATATTTCGGCCAGATTGCCGCCGGTCTCCCGTTGCACGGACACCGACACGACGAACATCTTCATATCGTCGACACCGCAGCGATCGGCCATGCCCTGCAGCGCGTCGCGCAATTCCGAGCCATAGGTGACCTCATCGACGACGATCCCGAATTCGCTGCCGATCGGATCGGCCATGTCGGTGGTGAGGAGCTCGAGCGCGGCGGCAATGGGGTGGCCTGCGCGCAGGCTGCGCACGAAGGTGTCGAGCGCTATCGAAAACTGCTCGGTGAGGCGCCGGCGCCGCTTTTCGCGCTTATGACTGATCGCCATCAACGGTAAACAGATGCCCAGCGATATGGCGAACAATGTGATCAGCAGCAGGCCACCCAGCGACATCGTCATATCCATGACGGCTGCAATGCTTGCCGAGACGACGAACAGCGCCCCCGCGATGCCGGCGAGCAACACCATCAGGTTGGCGGACGATATCGTCATCCCCGCTTCGACGATCATCCGATCGATGCGTTCGGCCACCGCGCCGAGCGGTCCCGACACCGGCAGCCTTGTCCGCACCTCGCGGCGGATACGGGTCATGACTTCGCGCTGGTCCAGGCCCCGCTGGATCAACTGCAGCCGTCGGTTGATCGCGCGGCCCTCCTTGCGCGAACCGTGCACCCAGCGGATCACGCCCTCGACGGCGAGCAGCGTCGCCGCGAAGATGAGGACGAGGACGAGCAGCCTGATCGAAGCCGGGGACATCAGCTTACCCTCTGGCCGAGGCGGAACAGATCGCTCGGAAGCTCGAGCCCCCGCAGGCTGAGATCCTCGATGAATTTCGGGCGGATTCCGGTCGCCTCGAAATGGCCGAGCACCGTCCCGTCGTCTTCCATGCCGGTTCGCTTGAAGCGAAAAATCTCCTGCATCGTGATGACGTCGCCTTCCATGCCCGCAATCTCGCCAAGGCTCACCAGCCGCCGCCGCCCGTCCGACATGCGTTCGACCTGGATGACGACATGAAGTGCGGAGGCGATCTGGCCGCGCGCCGATCGGCTCGATATATCGAGGCCGCTCATGCCGACCATCTGCTCGAGGCGGGACAGTGCGTCGCGCGCGGTATTGGCGTGGACGGTGGTCATCGATCCGTCATGACCCGTGTTCATCGCCTGCAGCATATCGATCGCCTCGCCGGCACGGACTTCGCCGACGATGATCCGGTCCGGCCGCATACGCAGCGCATTCTTCACGAGTTCGCGCTGGGCGACCTCGCCCCGGCCTTCGATGTTCGGCGGGCGGGTTTCGAGCCGCACGACATGCTGCTGCTGCATCTGGAGCTCCGCCGAATCCTCGATCGTGACGATCCGCTCGCGATCGTCGATCGCCGCCGACATCGCGTTCAGCAGGGTCGTCTTGCCCGAGCCGGTGCCACCCGAGATCAACACGTTGCGCCGTCCGGCGACAATCGCCGCCAGCACACCGGCGATGGGGGCCGAAAGGCTTCCCAGTTCGACCAGCTTGGCCATGTTGATCGGGGTCCTCGCGAATTTGCGGATCGACAACAGCGATCCGTCGACGGCGAGCGGCGGGACGATCGCGTTGACCCGCGACCCATCCGCGAGGCGCGCATCGACCATCGGCGAGGACTCGTCCACGCGCCGCCCGACCGCCGAAACGATGCGGGTGATGATGCGCTGGAGATGCTTCTCATCCTTGAAGCGCGCGCCGGTTTTCTCGAGCTGCCCGCGGCGCTCCACATAGACGTTGCGATGGGTATTGACGAGAATGTCGGTGATCGATGGATCCTTGAGCAATGGCTCGAGCGGGCCGAGCCCGAGCAGCTCGTCGAGCAGATCCATCGTGAGCTGCTTGCGCTCGATCGCGTTCAGCGCATATCGCTGCTCGGCCAGAAGCTCCTGGACGAGATCGCCGATCTCCGCCTGGATCTGCTCGCGTGTCGCCATTTCCAGCGCGGACAGATTGATCACATCCAGCAGCCGTTCGTGCAGCTCGACCTTGAGGGCCGTCTGCCGATCGTCCGGCACGTCTTCGGTCAGCAGCGCAACGGGTGCGAGCGGCCTCGTTCCGGCTTCGGCCGATCGCGTCGTCTTAAGATGCCACATCAGGATTGACTCCCCCCTGCAGATGTCTGGAAATCCCCTCGGCGAGGATGGCGAGATCACGGGTGACCCGGTTTCGGGCCTTGATCTCGGAGAAAAGCACCCCCTGATCGAGCGCCGCGCTCACCACGGCAAAATCATTCGCCACGGTGTAATCGATCGCGCGGCCGAGGACCTGGACGGCATCGTCGGTCTTGAGCGCCCTGAAGAGACCCTTTTCCAAACGGTTGAGCACGATCCGGACGTCGACATCGCCCGCCCCCTGCTGCGTCAGCAGATTGAGCTGGCGGCGCGCCTGGCGCAGGCTCGGGACGGTAAGCTCGGTGACCAGCAGGACGAGGTCCGAGCGCGCCGCGAGCGACAGCGACCAATTCGTCCAGTTGCTCGGCAGGTCGAGGAAGATCGTGGAATATTCGCGCGCGGCGATATCGACGAATTCGCAGATCTGATCGGTGTCGATCGTCTCCAGCGGCATCATGTCGTTCGGCGCGGCGATGATGTTGAGCCCGGACGCGTGGCGCACCGTCACGGCATTGAGCAGCGCCCCGTCCACCCGCGCGCCGGCGGCGATGATGTCCTGGAGCGTCAGCTTCGGACTTTCGCCAAGATAAATCGCTCCCTCGCCGAACTGGATGTCCAGATCGATGAAGCAGGCCGAGCGCCCGCTCTTGGCTTCCTGCTCGGCGAAGAGGCAGGCGGTCTGGGTTGCGATGGCCGTAGCCCCTACGCCGCCGACGCTCCCGATCACCGATACGGTCTTGCCGTCGCACTGCCTGGCGTCGCGCGCCGCATCCAGATCCTTTCGAAGCTGCGCGAAAAGTGCGGTCAGATCGTCGGCCGCGAGCGGCAGCGCGACCACATCCTTCACCCCTTCCCGCAGCAGCGTCCTGATCTGCGCGAGCGATGGCTCGCGGATCGCAGCGACCACCAATGGACGCCCGGGCAGCTGCGCCGCCGTGGCGAGCCGACCGACCGACGGCGTGCAATCAGGGTCGACTTCCAGCACGATCACCGCCACCTCGCCAAAGCGGTCGCGGTCGACAGGCGCCCGGACGTCGCCCGCCGCCAGCGCGATCGTGAAGCCGGCGATCTGCGGCTCGGGAAGAGCCGTTCTCTGCGCTTCCTCCGATGACAGCAGGATGATGGCCTTCTCGCCCGGCACGGTGCGAAGCCCAGGAGAAAATCTTCCGCCTTTCACGTCCATAATACCCACGCCAAATGCCCCTTCACTAATTCGAGGTGCTTCCGCTGCTGTCTTCCATCGTCAGTGCCGCGCTGAAATCCGGCAGGGTGAGCGATGCGAACATCGCTGCGAACCCCGGGGCAAACGTCATGTCGCGCAGTCGCACGGTGACCAGGGGTGAAATGTCCGGGCCGTTGGGATCGCCCGCGTAACCGAGCCCGACAGGCTGATATATGACCTGAACATTGGCGGGCTGGATTTCAGGCATGAACGCCTGCATGCGCTGCACGATGTTGTTGAACGCCGTCGCGTCATAGCCATAGCCGCTGCAACCGCCGCTCTGGCAGGTGATCTGGGTGCTGAAAGCGCAGGAGCCGGCGCTGCTCACCGGAATATTTGCTCCCTGCGCGCAATTATAGGGCGAACTCATGAAGTTGATGGCTGCCAGGCCGGACGGCACGAGATCGGTGACCACGGCGAAGCGGACGCCCATCTGCGTCGCCTTTTCGGCCCGGTTAAAGGTCCACATCAACGCGCCGGCATAGATGATGCCGATCAGGAACAGCAGCAGCAGCGGCAGGACCAGCGCGAATTCGGCGGCGGTCGCGGCGTTGGTCGACCGCGCGAACCGGGTGAGGAAGGCGTTCATATCCCCATCACCGCGCTTTCGGAGCTGGCGCTGAGCGCCAGTCCCGTCGTATCGAACCCCACCAGGCCGAACAGCGAAACATAGGGCACAGTGGCGCTGACCGTCACCACCGGCGCGCCCATCGCGACACCGTCATAGATGCCCTTATACGTGCCGCTGGTGTCGCAGGCGACGCTGACCGTGACGGTGGCCGGGCTGGTCCAGTAGCCCAGCCGGGGTGTCGTCCCGCCGAGCACGCCTGTCCGCGTAATGTCGCGGATGGCCTGTTGAGCGCCCGCCGAGGCCGTCGCGCAGGTGAAATCCGCGAAATTGAGACGGCCCGCGAAGCGCGCGCCGTCCCGAACCGCCTTCACCACGACATGCTCGTCGAGAAAATAGCGGGCCAGCTCGAAGCTGCCGAACATCAATATCATCAGCAGCGGCGTGACGAGCGCCATCTCGGCAGCCGCCACTCCGCGCCGATCGGTCCAGAAGCGGGAAAGGAAGCGGGGAGCGCCCATCATTCACTCCACCAGATAGGGCTTGTCGCGGCTGACGAACTGGGGCTGGTTATCGCCGCCGGTGGTCGTCTTGCCGACAACCTCGATATAGACTTGGTCCGTCGAGGTGCGGGTGCGCGCTATCGACGGTTCGACAAGGAAAACCTCGATCCAATCCTTGACCTTTACGTCCTTCGACGCGCCGTTGACGCCTTCGGCCTTGCAGTTGATGACGGCCACGGCAGCCCTGCGGCGGTCGGCATATGCGGGCGGACCGACGCCGCCGGCCGGGTCACAGACCGGAGCCTTGTACGAGGCAAGCGCCCCGACGGCCCGCTTGGCAAGATGCCCGCTCGAAATTTCCCAGTCATAGGTTTCGGCTCGGGTCGGATTGGTCATGCCCGTCGCTGCCTGCCACGCAGCCCTGGTGGCATAGCCGTGATTGACCTTGAAATAGATATCCCGGTCCCAGTTGCCGTCACCGATGACGCCCTGGGGGCAATCGCCATTGGCGCTCACCGCATGGCAGATGTCCCGCGGATGCCCCATTGTCGTGACGGTTGTGTCCTTGCGGGTGATCGGATCCGGCAGATAACGCTGCGATGAATCGACTTCCCGCCAGCCCGAGCCGGACAGGTTGCAGCTGTTGTTGCTGGCCGGAGCGTCAGGCCGGACGAGATCCTTCACCGTGTTCAGGGCCGGAGGACAGCCGGCCGGGCCGCAATTTCTCGCCCAGCCATTTTCGTAGATGTCGAAGCGCGTGTTGATGGCGTCCGAAACCGAGCTCATGTCGCCCGGCGCGGTATTGACACCCGTTCCCTTCACGCAGTCGAACGACGTATCGACATGTCCGAACACGTCGCGCAGATTGTTCGCGCTCGGGCTTGCGCCGACCTCCAGGAATCCGAAGTTCCCCGGGGCCCAGGCGCCCCCCCCGCCGGATTTCGCCACTATCCCCTTTCCAACATAGTCATCGACGTTGAAATCGGTGTTGAGGGCCGTTTCCGCGGGATTGCACATCATCAGCGGCGGCACCTTGCAGATCGCCGATTCCAGGCCCGCGACCGCCGTGGCGTTGATGCTGCCGGAATTGAGCGCGCCCACAATTGGGGTAAGCGCATAGACCGCCTGTCGCGCGTCGACGGTCACGCTCACGAAGCGGGCGTCGGTACTGCTCGCTGCGGGCGTGAAGGTCGTTTCATTCGTGTAGGATTGATAGAAACGGATCTTGCCGGTTGCGTCGCAGGCGGGCTCAGCGGTGATGGTGACGGCCGGCCCCTTCGCGTCATTGGCAAAGCGCGTGTCATTGGCGACGAACGAGACGGCCGCGGCGCTCGCACGGCCGCACTGGTCCGGCGCGCCATCCAGCTGCGTCGCCGCCGCCAGCGCGGCCTGGTCCGCCGCGCCCTGAAGCTCGCTGTCCATCGTGGCGAGCCGCGCATAGTCGAAGGCGAGGCCGCCAGCCGCGATCAGGGCGGTCATCGACAGGGCGATGGTCGGCGCGACCGCGCCGCTCGTCTCCATCGCCCACCGCTTGCATCTACGCAGCACCATCGTACTTGCTCCTTTGAGCCGTTTCTCAGCGGGTGCTGCCTCCGGCGGACCCGACGCTGGACGTCTTGACCGACACAAGCTCTTTCACCTTGCCTTCGCGGTAGCGCTGGACGGCGGCCGCGGCGCGCTGGCCATCACCACCTTCCACAAGCTCGGTCGTCGCCACGGGATCGGGATTGATGACCTGGGCGACCTTGTAGCGATGGACGGACTCGCCAAAGCCGGGGTCGACGGGTGCACAGCCTGTGGCGATCAGCCCGGCGGTGGCGATGAGGAAAAGGGTCGCGCGCATGGTGATCACCTCACAATATATCCGGTTTCGCCGTCGATTCCGGTCTGCTTCTGGTCGGGTGCAGCCGGCTTGGGCGCGGCCTGGGCCGACGAGGCAAGCGGGTTGTTCTTCATCGCGCTGTCGGTGCGCCCGGCGAGGAACAGCTCCAGCTCATGCGGCTCGCCCACCCTCTCGGTTGGTAGCGACGCCACCTGATCGCCCGACATCGGTCTCACCAGCCGGGGCGTGACGATGATCACCAGCTCGGTTTCCTCCTTCTGGAAGCCGGTCGAGCGGAACAGCGCGCCGATGATCGGGATCGACCCGAGTACCGGGAATTGCCGCACGGTATCCTGGAAATCCTTGCGCAGCAGCCCGGCGATCGCGAAGGACTGTCCGTCGCGCAGCTCGAGCGTGGTCTTCGCGCGCCGCGTCTGCAGGCCGGGGATCAGCAAGCCGTCGAGGTTGATCGAGGCCGACGGATCGATCGAGCTGACCTCGGGCGCCACCAGAAGATTGATGATGCCGTCTTCCAGCACGGTGGGGGTGAAGGCGAGGCTGACCCCGAACGGCTTGAACTCGATCGTGATCGTCCGGCCGCCGTTCCCGTTTTCACCGTTCTGCGCCACCGGGATCGGGAATTCGCCGCCCGCGAGGAAGGATGCCGTGTCGCCCGAAAGCGCGATCAGGTTTGGCTCGGCCAGGGTCCTGACGACGCCTTTCTCCTCGAGCGCATCAAGCACGCCGGTGATATCGAGCGAACCGATGCTGAACTTGCCGGCGACGATGCCGAAGGTGTCGAGGATATGGCCGAGATCGACTGTCGGACGGCCATTGGCGTCGGTGAGCAGGCTGGTGGAAACCGCGCTGCCGCCCGTGCCGCCGAGGAACTTGCCGTTGTTGCTGCGGAATGCCGAGTTGAGACCGATCTGCTTTGCGGCCGATCGCTTCATCTCGGAAAAGCGCACTTCCAGCATCACCTGCTGCGATGCGCCGACGGCCAGCATGTTGACGACCTTGTCGGGCGCATAGGTCGCCGCGATCCGGTTCGCGCGATCCGCAGCGGCCGCCGAGGTGACGACCCCGGACAGCACCACCGCGTCGTTGGAAACGCGCGCACCGATCGTCTCGCGGGGCATCAGCTCCGATAGCTGGCGGCGCAGGCCGATCACGTCCGGGCCGACGACGATGTCGACCACCGCGATCAGCGTCTTGTTGCGATCGTAGATCGACAGGCTGGTCGTGCCGAGCTTCTTGCCCAGGACGTAGAGCGACCGGTTGGTGAGCGGCAGCACATCGGCGATCTCCGGATTGCCGATCAGCGCCTGGACATAGGGCTGGTCGATGCGGAGGACCTGGCTCTTGTTGACCGGCACGTCGAGCTGGCCACCGTGCAGATCAGCGCTGCTCATGATCGACGCCGCCGGCGGCACCGCCGCCATGCCGGGGGCCGTGATGGCTGCTCCCGCCAGCGTCGCGAGCAGCAAATTGCGAATGCGCGTGCTCATTGTACGTCCCCCTTGTCGTTATATCCAACCTTGATGTCTGAGCCGGTGTAGCCGGCGACGTGATAGCTGCTCGACTGGAAGCCCCGCACGATCTCCACCGCGTTCCCGGCCGGCTTGCGCGCGGCAGCGCGGACGACCCGGCGGGTGCGATTATGGGCGACCGGCAGGGCCTTCGGACCCGGTTCGGCACCGGCGCGCAGATCGTTCAGGCTGACCGTCGTGACCGGTGCTTGCGTGCTGTCGCCGATCTTGCGCAGCACCAGGCTGAGCGTGCCGACATTCTGGGCCAGCGCGAGCTTTTGCGCCTCGACCTGGGTCACCTCGAGCGTCGCGGACTTGCCGACAGTGGGTTTTTCGCTGGTGCCATTGGCGTCCTGGTCGATTCCGATCACGCGGATATTCTGGAGGAGCACATCGGTGATCTGCCGTTCCTGATCGGCCTTGCCGACCTGGCGGGTGACCAGCACGTCGACCATGTCGCCGGGGAGCGCGAAGCCGCCCACGCCCGACACGTCATTGGTGCGCACCGTGGCGGCGCGCTTGTCCGGCGCGATCAACCCGGAGATGGTAGCACGGCCGCCGACGCCAGAAAGCTTGGCCGCCAGGACCGGTTCGTTGATCTCCATCGGTCGCAACACGATGCGCGGATCGGCCGCATTGGCGGCGTCCGCGATGTTGAGGAAGGCGCCCGGCGGCACCGAGTTGGATGGCCAATCGACCATTCGGATATTGTCGGCCGTGACCTTCGTGCCGAATGCCAGCGGCATCCGCGCGACGGCGAGTTGCACCGACCTTGGCTTGTTGGCCATGTCGGGCGCCGCTCCGCTGCCGAGAAACATGTTCGCGAGGAAAACGGCCATCAGGCCGATCAGGATCGCGACGCCCAGAATGATAAACGATTGTACACGCGGCATGACTCGTCCTCCCCCGTGAAGATATCTCCAAATCAATCGGCAGATGGATCGGAGACATTCTTCCCAGTTCTCACAAGCTGGCCAGGTTGACCCGGCCAGCTTGTGAGATATTGGTGTTAGCAGCCTACACCCTTGTTGGTGATGCAGGTCGCGGCACTGCCGATGGAAGTGCTGACCGCGGTTCCCAAAAGGATCGATGCCGCCGCAATTGCCGTTCCGACGATCGCCAGGATGAGTGCATACTCCGCCGCAGCTGCACCCGATTGGTCAGCCCAGTAGTTCTTCAGAAAGTTTGTCATGTTGAACCCCGTTCTCTTTGGCGCGAGACAGCCCCACACCTACGGATCGGCGGCGAATTTTGGCTGGGAAAACTGAAAATCGCGGATAGACCGCCAGCTTCCATTGCACCGCTTCGGCAGACAATTGCAGAAATTGGCGGACGTGGAAGCCGACAATGGGGAGTAGACTTATATGGTCATTTCCCGGGAGAAACGAACGCCGCTGGCGCATCCGAATTATGTACCAATGGCAAGAGCCCGACGGCTGGCGCTGCGAGGTCAAAGCCCAGGTGCCGCCGATCAGATAATTTTAAGGAGAGATTCCATGCCCCTAGATGAGCCCGCAATATGATCGTGATCGCATTCGACGTCACCGCAAGCGGAGAGCACGACTAAAAGGGGGTATTCCGGCGACTATCAACGGAAGGGGTGGCATCGGCGCGTGCCCTCCAAATCAAGCGCAAGGAAATAAATGGTCGGATGATGGCACCCCACGCTGCCGCTGGCGGTTTGCTTTCCAGCGGAATAGGATTGGCCCGATGCATAGTGGCGACCAGGATCTCAAGCGGAAGGCGCGCGCGGTGAGTCGACTCCAGCGCAATCTCGTGCGGGTGATGTTCGGCTGGACGATCGCGGCGAGCTGCGCCTGTGGCCTGCGCGTGGCATTCGCCGCGACGCCGATCATCGATTCCGCCCAGATGCTCCTGGTGGCCACGCCCTATATCCTCGTGGTCGCCGCCCCGATCCTGTCCGGATACCTGGCGCTGCGCTGGTTCAAGCCCGGGACGGAAATGGACCAGCCGCGCATTCGTCTCGCGCGGGTGAGCCGCTGGCGAACCATATCCGGCGCGGAGGCGCGGACGATGCGCTATTATGGGGCCAGTGGCCTCATGTACTCGCTGATGCTTGGCATCTTGCTCAACGTGCCGGTGCGGACCACCGAATTCCTCTTCGCCATCCCCGCCGCCGGCGCCGCACCCAGTTGGTATGGGCCGCTATTCGCCCTGATGCTGGCCGATGTCGTGCTGTTCTCTAGCCTTTATGTGGTCGCGTTCGTCGCGGCGTTGCGCCATGTGCCGCTCTTCCCGCGCCTGCTCGTGACGATCTGGGCAGTCGACCTGGTGATGCAACTCGGCATCGCGCGGATCATGGGCGACACACCGGGCCTGCCCGGCAGCGTAGGCGGCGCGCTCGTCGGCCTGCTCGATGGCAACATCAAGAAGATCTTGATTGGGGTCGTGCTATGGGGCCCCTATCTGCTGCTGTCCCGCCGCGTGAATCTGACCTATCGACACCGTATCCCGGCGTAAGATGCGGCTCTCGCGCTCGTTACCGGGGCAGTGATCAGTCAATCATCGCCATCAGCAGCTTGTGCGGGCGCGCGATTACAAGGCCTTCTTGAACACGCACTGCCAGCCCTTGAGCGTTGCAGATCGAATCGGTTGCTCCAGATGAGAAGTAACCACGGCCATGTTCGCACCTGATCCACTTACCTCGGTTGAGCCGCCGACTCTTACGGCTCTTGATACACTGCCGAAACCGTCCCTGAAGACGATCTGGACAGTATAATTGCAGGCATATACGGCCTGCTCCGACTGGCTGGCAATGATAGTGAAGCCTCTATCCTGTTGGGATATCGACGCTTTTGTTTCCGCCAATGCGGGATTTGCGATGAGACATATACCGATTATGGCGATATTGGTGGTTATTCGCATCACCCCCTCCACATCAAAGGTGATGATCTAATTACCACTCAGCATCGGTAAATTCAGAAAGGCATGGGGACTACACCCTATACTCTGTCCATCAGCCATATTTCGCGATGCGGGCGCCGCGCATAGGAGCGCAATGGCGGAGCGGATGATCGCAGCATCCCTGGTACTTGGCTGCCCCGCTTGATCAAGGTCGCATCGAAGGAGCCAATGGTGCGCGGGGGCGCAGCTTGGCCTTCGACACACACTTCGCCTAGCTCAGCGGCTGCTCAGGATGAGCGGATGATGCAACCTGAATACCGCATGCTGCGATTATACGGCTGCGTCTCAGCCGACAACCCGCAGCGGATCGCTGCCGTCCCAGGTGCGGGCGGCGTCGCGCATCATGTCGAACAGACCTTCCGAGCCGGCCATCGGCTGGAGCAGCTCGATGACGTGACCGGGGCCTCCGCCGGCATCGACATAGATCACCTCGCCGCTGTCGCCGACCTTGCCCTCGATCAGGACCTCCGCACCGGCTTCGGCGCAGGCGCGACGCGCGTCGGCGATCGAGTCGACGAAGATGCAGATGTGGTGCAGCCGGTCTTTCACGGCATATTCGCCGCTATAGATCGATGGCGCGTCATTTTCCGGACGGATCAGCTCGATCTGGATATTGCCCCAATAGGCGATCGCGATCGAGAAGATCGCCTCGGTCGGCACGCCGCGATATCGCATCTCGCCCAGCCGGACATTCTCGATCAGGAAGAATGGGCCGACGCCCATCGTCTCCGTCCAATATGTCACCGCCGCGTCGAAATCCTCGGGCAGGTAGGCAAGCTGGATGATGTCGCCCAGTGCCTTGATCGAGCCGGGATTGGTCATGTCTGATCCTTTCAGGCGAAAAGTCCTTCGGGGGCTTCGATCAGGTCCTTCAGCGTCGTGAGGAAGGCGGCGCCCGCGGCCCCGTCGATGGCGCGGTGATCGACCGACAAGGTCAGCGCGATCCGGGTTTCGAACTGGACGCCCCCGCTCGCCGCTTCCACCGGCTGGCGGGCGGCCGCGCCGACGGCGAGGATAGCGCCCTGGGGCGGGTTGATGATCGCGTCGAACTGCTCGACGCCCATCATGCCGAGATTGGAGACGGAGAATGTGCCGCCGTCCATGTCGTCGAACGACAGCCTGCCCGCCGCCGCCCTGTCGATCAGCGCGCGCGTGGCGGCGGCGATCTGGTCTATCCGCAGAAGATCGGCACGACGGACGACCGGCGTGACAAGCCCCTTGGGGCTGGCCACCGCAATCGCGACATCGGCGTGGGGAAAGCGGTGCAGCTCATCGCCATGCACCTGCACATTGACGTCCGGATGGCGGGCGAGCGCGTTGGCGACCGCCTTGACGATGTAATCGTTGACCGACGCCTTGCAGCCGAGCACCGCATTTGCGGTCTTGCGCATCGCCAGCAGCGCGTCGGCGCGGACGGATATCCGCAGGTAGAAGTGCGGGATCTGCTGCTTGGCCTCGGTCAGCCGCCGCGCCACGATCTTGCGAATCCGGTCGAACGGAACGATCTCGGCCTGGTTGGCAACCGCCGCCAGGTCCGGCGCAGCGGTAACCGCCTTCGCTGGCGCCGGCGCTGGCACCAGCGCCAGGACATCGGCCTTCGAGATGCGGCCGCGCCGGCCGGTGCCGGTGACGCCCGCAAGGGCGATGCCGTGCCGGGCGGCGATCCGCAGCGCCAGCGGCGAGGCGAAGGCCTTGCCGTCCTCGACGACCAGCGCCGCCGCGCCGTGCAGGACCGGATCGGCTTTCGGGAGCGATGCCTGCTGGACATCCTGATAGGTGATCCGGCCGCCGCGCCCCGATCCTTCGAGATCGGCGATATCGACGCCTTCGGCCTGGGCCAGCTTGAGCGCCTCGGGGCTGATCGGCCGGTTGGTCATGATCTTCGTCGGCGCAGCGGTCGCGGCGGCGGCGGCAGGCGCGGCGGCGGGCTTGCGCGCCGCGACCTGGGTGTCGGCCGGTCGGAAGCCGTCGATGAAAGCGTCGATCTCCGCGTCGGTCGCCGCAGCATCGGCGAAGACCGCCAGCAGCGTGCCGACCGGCTGCGCCCCACTGCCGGCCGGAACCAGCACGCGCCGCGCGACGGCATCATATTCGGCCTCGACCTCGTTGGTGATCTTGGCCGTCTCGATGAGGCATAAAGTCTGGCCGCGCGTGATGCTTTCGCCTTCCTGCACCATCCATTCGGCGATGGTGCCCTCGGTCATCTCGATGCCCCATTTCGGCATGCAGAACGGGCGGATGTCGGCCATGTCAGTTCCCTCGGCGCCAGGCGAGGAGCTTGCGCACCGCGGCTTCGATCCGGTCGACCGACGGCAGATAGGCGCTTTCCAGTTCGCGCGCGAAGGGGATCGGCGTGTGCGGCGGCGTGATGGCCTGCGGCGGCGCCTTCAGGCTTGCGAACGCCTTGTTCGCAACCAGCGCGCAGATATCGGCCGCCAGCCCGCAGCGCGGCGGGGCCTCGTCGACGATCAGGAAGCGTCCGGTCACCTCGACCGAGTCGAGGATGGTTTCCTCGTCCAGCGGACTGGTGCTGCGCAGGTCGATCACGTCGCAGCCGATGCCCTCGGCGAGCAGCTTGTCGGCGACCGCCTCGCAGAAGCCGAGCAGCAGCCCCGACGACACGATGGTGACATCCTGGCCGGCGCGGGAGAGCCGGGCGTGGCCGAAGGGAATGGCGAAATCGGGGTCGTCCGGTACTTCGCCGCTGATCCCGTAGAGCGCCTTGTGCTCGAGGAAGATCACCGGATCGTCGTCGCGTATGGCGGTGCGCAGCAGGCCCTTCACGTCGGCGGGAGTGCTCGGCATGATCACCTTGAGACCCGGCATGCCGGTGAGGATCTGGTGAACCGACTGGCTGTGCTGGGCCGCGGCGTTGTAGCCGGCGCCATAGGCCATGCGGATCACCGCCGGACATTTGGTCTTGCCGCCGAACATGTAGTGGAATTTGGCGAGCTGGTTCCAGATCTGATCGAGCGATACGCCGATGAAGTCGGCGAACATCAATTCGGCCACCGGGCGCTTGCCCGACAAGGCGAGGCCGCCCGCCGCGCCGATGATCGCGCTTTCGGAGATAGGCGTGTCGATGACGCGATCCGCCCCGAACTTGCCGAACAGGCCGGCGGAAGTCGACCAGATGCCGCCGATCGCCTCGGGGCCGCCGGCGGTGCCCATGCCGCCGACCACGTCTTCGCCCAGCACCACCACATTGGGGTCTCGGGCCATCTCCTCGGCGATCGTCGTGACAACGGCGTCGCGGTACATCATCTGTGGCATGGGGTGCGCTCCGCCGTTCAGTAAGAAGTATAGACGTCGACGAGGACGTCCGCCGCGGTGGGACGGTCGCCGGCACGCGCCGCGGCAACCGCGGCTTCGATCGTGGCCAGCACGTCCTGGTCGACGCCATCCAGATCCGCGTCGGTAAGCAGGCTCGCGCCGGTCACGCTCGCGCGGAACGACTTGAGGCAATCCCTCGTCTCGCGGATGCGATCCAGCTCGCCCTTGCCCCGATAGCGTTGGGGGTCACCCTCGAAATGGCCGAAGAACCGTTCGGTATCGAACTCCACCGACGCCGGGCCGTTGCCGGCGCGGACATATTCCAGCAATTCGCGCATGGTTTCGTACACGGCGAAAAAGTCGGTCCCGTCCGCTCGCCAGACCTTCATGCCGAAGGCCTCGGCGCGGCTGGCGATGTCGGCCTGGGTTCCGACCGCATAGTCGACCCCGGTATGCTCGGAATAATGGTTGTTCTCATAGACGAAGATGCAGGGCGCCTTGGTGACGACCGCCATGTTCATCGCCTCGAAGGTGGTGCCCTGGTTACAGGCGCCGTCGCCCGAGAAGGCGATGGCAACCTTGCCCTTGCCATCCAGCTTGGCGGCAAGCGCCGCGCCGACGGCGATGGGCGCGCCCGCCCCGACGATGCCGTTGGCGCCCAGCATGCCCTTGTCGATGTCGGCGATGTGCATCGATCCGCCCTTGCCCTTGCAGAGGCCGTCGCGGCTGCCCCAGATCTCCTTCATCATGCCGTCCACGTCGCAGCCCTTGGCAAGGCAGTGGCCATGGCCGCGATGGGTCGAGACGATCTTGTCATCGTCGCCCAGCAGCTCGCAAACTCCCACGGCGACCGCTTCCTGGCCGCTATAGAGGTGGGTGAAACCGGCGATCTCACCGGTCTGGATCTCCACATGCAGGCGTTCCTCGAACTCGCGGATCACCTTCATCTGGCGGTAGGCGCGCAACAGCGCTTCGCGGCTCAATTGCATCCCTGTTCCTCGTCCCGTTCTAGAGGCCCAATACGGACCGCGCTATGATGTTGGCTTGAACTTCGTTCGTGCCGCCGAAGATGCTCCACGCCCGGCTGTTGAGATAGCGCGGCGCAGCCAGCTGCGCTTCGCGGGAGTGGAGCGGGCGGGGCGCATCGGCACCATATAGCGGGCGCGTCTGCTCCAGCTGGAGGCCGGCGGTACCGAACAGGTCGACCGCCAGGAAATCGATGTCCTGCCGCAGGTTCGATGCCAGGAGCTTGGTCAGCGACGTCTGGGGGCCCGGCAAGCGGCCCTTGGCCACTTCGGATATGATCTTCAGCTCGATCATCTCGAGCGCCTGCACTCCCAGCCGGATCCGCGCGAGCTTGCGCAGCCATTGGGGATCCTCGGCCATCGATCCGCCGCGCCCGTCGCTTTCGCCGCGCGCGGCGGCCTCGATGCGGTCCAGATCATAGCTGAGCTTCGGCGCGTGGCAGGATCCGCCACGCTCGTTTTCGAGGAGGAACTTGGCGATCTGCCAGCCCTGGCCTTCGGCCCCGACCAGATCGTCCGCGGCCACGACGACATCTTCGAGGAAGACCTGATTGACTTCATGATCGCCGGCCGCGGTCAGGATCGGGCGGACCGAGACACCCGGCTGTTTCATGTCGACCAGCAGGAAGCTGATGCCCGCCTGCTTGCGCGTCTCGACGCTGGTGCGAGCCAGGCAGAACATGCGGTTGGCGTGATGGGCGTGGGTCGTCCAGATCTTCGACCCGTTGAGCACATATTGATCGCCCTGGCGCACCGCCCGGCACTGGAGCGACGCGAGATCGGAGCCGCTGCCGGGCTCCGAAAAGCCCTGGCACCAATAATCCTCGCCGGACAGGATGCGCGGCAGGTACAGCGCCTTCTGCGCCTCCGATCCGAAGGTCCAGATCACCGGCGCGACCAGCTTCAGGCCCAGCACCGTCAGGTTGGGCGCGCCGGCGAGGGCGCATTCCTTCTCGAACAGATAGCGGCGCAGCGGGCTCCAGCCGGTACCGCCATGCGCGGCAGGCCAGTTATAGCCCAGCCAGCCCTTGGCGTGCAGGATGGCGTTCCAGGCCTGGCCTATTTCAGGCTCGACGAACACCGATGGCGACGCCGCCGCGTCGGAGGCGATGCCGGCGGGAAGGCACTCGCGCAGGAAGCTTCGGATGTCTTCGCGGAAAGCGAGATCTTCGGGGGACAGATCGATATCCATCAGCGTTCCAGTATCGCCACGGCCGAAACGCCGGGCGCGCCGTACACATGGCTATATGCCGTCTTCGGGTTGCCGGGGACCTGACGGCCACCGCCGTCGCCGCGCAGCTGCACGACATTTTCATAGACCTGCCGCAGACCCGAAGCGCCGATCGGCTCGCCACAGGCGAGGCAGCCGCCATCGGTGTTGACGGGGAGCTTGCCGCCGATCTCGCTCCACCCTTCAGCCAGCCATTGCTCCTGATCGCCATCCTTGCAGAAACCGTTTTCGGCCATGTGCATCACCTCGGCACCGGCCTCGGTATCCTGAAGCTGGGCAACCGCGATGTCTTCGGGTCCGATTCCGGCAAGACGGAAGGCATCGGCCGACGCGATCATCGTCGAGGATCCGCCGCGGACGATGTCGATCGAAGGCGCGAACACCTCGAACGATCCGGCGGGACGGGTCCGCATCGCGGCGGCCTTGAGCCGGATCAGCGGCCTTCCCAGCTCGCGCGCCTTCTTCTCGCTCGCCAGGATCAGCGCGACGCCGCCTTCGGCAGGCGAGCAGAACATGAATTTGGTATAGGGATCGCTCACCAGCGGTGCATCGAGGATGGCATCGAGCGCAACCGGCTCGCGCCGCCAGGCGTGGGGGGCATGGACGCCGTTGCGAAACGCCTTTTCCGAAACGCGGCCCAGCGTCGCCCGGCTGATGCCATGCTCATGCATATAGCGGGTGATCTTCGCGCCGAAGAACTGGGTCGTGATCATGTAGCCGGCTTCGCCATACCAGTCGGGCAGGTTATATTCGGCCGGCATCGCATTGAACGCGCCGCGCGGATGCTTGTCGAAGCCGACGGCAAGCCCCAGCTCGAACTCGCCCGACTTAATCGCCATCTGGGCGGAGAACAGCGCCGATCCTCCCGCCGCGCAGCCGTTCTTCACATTGATGAACTGGACACCGGTAAGGCCGAGCCGTTCGACCATGGTGTCCGGATTGCCGGCCGATTCCGAACCGCCATAGGCGAACTGGATGTCGCTCCACATTACCCCGGCATCGGCCAGAGCCGCGCGCACGGCGGCGACGCCCTGATCGAGCCCGGACAGGCCGTCCGTGCGCCCGAAGGGGTGGATGCCGATGCCGACGATGCAGACGTCACTCATGCCGACTTCCCCTGGTCCGAAGCCAACGGCCGGAAAGCGTGCGTCAGCACCGGATCGGCGGCAGCGGGATCGAGCGGGACGAGCGTCAGCTCCAGCTTCATGCCGATGCGGATGGCATCCAGCTCGACATCGGCCAGCCGCGCCTCGACGATGGTCTCGCCGGGCAGTTCGACATAGGCCACGGCCCAAGGCCGGAAATCATCGGGGCCGGCATAGGGCGGCGATTTGGGGCGGTAGCGCTGGACGGTGTAGGACCATAAAGTCCCCTGCCGCGCGAGCGGCCAGGGTTCATAGTCGGCATTCGGCGGACAGGGAAATAGGATCCGCCCGGTCGCCCGATTGCGTCCGCCCACCAGCCTTGGCGGCACTTCATCGGTAAACAGCCCTTCGGCAATGGCGCGCATGTCGATCCTCTCCCGGCAACGAATCCGGTCCCTTGCCTTTACCTCCGATGTCGCGCCGCAATGACTCGTCAAAACGCTAGGGTAGCGGCCGCACCCCGATGTGGCACCTTGGCGGAGAAGGAGAGACCATGGCCGAGGCATGGGATTATGTCATCGTCGGCGCCGGTTCGGCCGGCTGCGTCATGGCCGAACGGCTGAGCGCCGACGGCAGCGCGACCGTGCTGGTGCTGGAGGCGGGCGGCGAAAATGACAGCTTCTGGGTCACCCTGCCAAAGGGCGTGGCCAAGCTCGTGACCAAGCCCGCGCATATGTGGACCTATGCCGTCACCCAGCCGCGCGAGGAGGGCGGTCCGGCCAACGAGTTCTGGATTCGCGGCAAGGGGCTCGGCGGCTCGTCGTCGATCAACGGCATGATCTGGAGCCGCGGCGAGCCGGCCGACTATGACGGCTGGGAAGCGCTCGGGGCGACCGGCTGGAACGGTGCGGCCATGACCGAAGCCTTTCTGGCGCTGGAGGACCATGCCGCGGGGCCCGGCCCGATGCGCGGCAGCGGCGGGCGGGTGCGGATCGACCCCGCGATCTTCCGCTATCCGCTCGCCGAGCGGATGATCGAGGCGGGCGAAGCGCTGGGCCTGCGCCGGGTCGACGACCTGAACGGCGCAACCGGCCCGCGCGTCGGCCTCTACAGTCATAATATCCGCAACGGCCGGCGCGACAGCTCGGCGCGCACCTTCCTTGCGCCGGCACGCCGCCGGCGCAATGTCGAGGTGGTAACCGGCGCGCTGGCCGAACGAGTCCTCTTCGAAGCCGGGCGCGCCGTCGCCGTCGAAGCCATCGTCGACGGCCAGCGGCGGCGTTTCGCCTGCCGCGGGGAAATCGTCGTTTCCGCCGGCGCCATGGAAAGTCCGCTGCTGCTGCAACGCTCCGGAATCGGCGATTCCGGGCGACTGAAGGATGTCGGCATCGATGTCGTCGCCCATTCGCCCGACGTCGGCGAGCGCATGTTCGAGCATCTCGCCATCTCGATGCCCTATCGCCTCGAAAAGGGAGTCGGCACCCATCGCAACTTCTTCGGGATCGGCGCGGCGATGGCGATGGCACGATATCTGTTGCGGCACGACGGCATCATGGCCACCGGCCCGTTCGAAGTCGGGGCCTTCCTGAATGTCGCGCATCCCGACGGGCGGACCGACGCGCAATTCTATCTGGGCGGCTATACGTTCAAGGTGGAGGACGACAATAATCCCGTCCCGCTCGACAAGATCGATCCGCGACCCGGCGTGACGATCTACGGCCAGCTGCTGCGCCTGACGAGCGAGGCTTCGCTGCGGGTGAGCGGTCCCGCGGCCGGCGACGCGCCGCATATCCTGCCCAACTGGCTCAGCACCGAGCATGACCGGATATCGGCGGTGCGGCTGATGCGGGCGATGCGCGCCTATATGGCCGCGCCGCCCTTGGGCGACATGCTGGGTGCGGAAATGCTTCCCGGTCCGGCGGTGCAAAGCGACGAGGATCTGCTTGCGGCGTTCCGGCGGCTGTCGACCTGCGGCCTGCATGCCACGGGCTCATGCCGCATGGGCAGCGATCCCGCCGCGGTGGTCGATCCGCGCCTGCGCGTGAACGGCGTTCAAGGTCTGCGCGTGGTCGACTGCTCGGTGATCCCGGGCCACGTCACCGGCAACACCAACGCGCCGGCGATGGCCATCGGCTGGCGAGCGGCAGACATGATCATCGCGGATCGCAGGAGCCCGCCTTCGGGCTGAAATCCTGTCAGGAACTGCCCAGCGAGATGAAGCCGAGCTGTGCGGCCTTGAACACCGTCTGGCTGCGGTTGACGGCGTTCAGCTTCGTCGAGGCGTTGTGGATGTGGAATCGCACCGTGGCGCGGCTGCGCGACATGATCATGCTGATTTCGAGATCGGTCTTGCCGATGGCGGCCCAGCGAAGACACTCCACCTCCCGTTTCGAAAGACGCGACTGGGGCGGCAGCGCCTGCACCGATCCCATGACATGGACATAGCTGGCGATGAAGGTCCGGCCATAAAGGCCGAGAGCATCCCCATAGAGCCGGAAATCCTCGGCCAGGTCGGTGTGGTTGCGGTCCAGCGGATTGAAGCTGACCGCACCGATCTGCCCGAAAGGCAGATGCACCGGCACCGCGATGGCCGCCCGGGTCATCGCGCGGGTCTCGAAATTGCCCAGGGCGATGGAGTTGAGATAGGGGCTCGGCTGGCTGGTGTGAAATCCCTCCGCGTTGACCCAGAAGGGCTGGCTCTCGAACCTGCAGGCCATGGTCAGCGGCGAATCGAGCGCGATCCGCGAATTGCGCCACCACACACGCTCGCTGTCCGGCCAGCCGAAGATGTCGCTGGCGAGCAGAACCCCATCGGCATCGACGGGGGTGCGCTTGCCGGCAATGTCATGCGCCGGAGCTGCCCGCATGCCCCAGCCCATTGCGATCTCGTGCAGGGCCGTGGCCGCACGCCGGATGTCCTCCGGCGCAGTTATCCTCACCGAATCTATCTTCTCTTGGCTCAGCAGCGACATTTATCTCTCCGTCCCCCACTTTAGACTGTGCCGCAGTGCCAGACAATCACGGCGTAGTCGTGCGGGCGCCGCACATGCAATCCTAACCTTTTGCGCAGCGTAGCCGCGCCGCCGAAGATGATAGAGCGATCTCCGCACAAGGGGATTGTTCGTGAATTTCGATCTGAGCGAAGACGAGGAGATGCTGAAGGCCCTGGCGGAGCGCTTCGTCAGCGATCGCTACGACATGGAGCGACGCGGAGCCTACCAGGCCGAGCGCAATGGCTTCAGCGCCGCCAACTGGGCGCTGCTGGGCGAGATCGGCCTGATCTCCGCGCCTGTCGCGGCGGAAGATGGCGGGATGGGCCTTGATGCAACTGCCATCGCCACGGTTTTCGAAACCCTCGGCCGCGGCCTTGTCGTAGAGCCGCTGGTGGAGAATGTCGTGCTGGCGACCCGCCTGTTGGCCGCTGCCGCGCCGGAACCGCTGCGCAGCCAATGGATGCCTCGGCTGCTTTCCGGCGAAGCGCGCCTCGCGCTGGCGCATGGCGAAGCCGCGGGACGGCCCGGACGGCTCTGGATCGAGACACGAGCCAGCGCCGGCCCGGCAGGCGTGCGGCTCAACGGGGCGAAGGCCTATGTGCCTGCGGGCGCCGGGGTGGACGGCTATATCGTCAGCGCCCGCCTCTCGGGGGCGCCGGGCGAGGCCCAGGGGGTCAGCCTGTTCCTTGTCCGCGCCGATGCCGAAGGTCTCGCACGCGAAACCTGGCGGATGGCTGATGGCAGCGTCGCCGTTTCACTGACCCTCGACGATGTCGGCGCGGAACCCGGTTTCTCGCCAACCGACGGGATTGCCAGGATCGAAGCGGCAGACGCGCTCGCCAGCCTTGCCCGATCAGCCGAGGCGCTCGGCATCATGGAGCGGATGTTTGCCGAGACGCAGGAATATCTGCGCACGCGCGAGCAGTTCGGCGCGATGCTTGGAAGTTTCCAGGCGATCCAGCACCGGATGGTCACCCAATATGCCGCGATCGAGCAGAGCCGGGCGCTGATGAACCTCGCCATCGTATCCTGGGAAACCGACGGTTTCGGCAAGGCCGTGGCGGGCCTTCGCGCCTTCCTGGCGCCCGCCTCGGTCACGCTCGGGCATGAGATGATCCAGTTCCACGGCGGGATGGGCGTGACCGACGAACTATCGATCGGCCATGCCCATAAACGCCTGCTGGTGCTGTCACGCTGGCCCGACGAACCGGAGGCGGCGCTCGACCGCTTCGCCGGGATCGCCGTTTAGAGCATCGAGCTTTACTCTGACGCACCCGACTCCGCTCATCCTTGAGGAGGGACTGAGCCTGGCGAAGGCCTGTCTCGAAGGATCCTTCGAGCCGCCATTTCGACTTCGCTCAATGGCTCCTTAGGATGAGCGGGTCAGATTATACGCTCGATGCTCCAGGAACGAAGCCGGCGGGGACGGTTGTCGCCCCCTTTCCCGCCATCCCGGCCGTTCGACTGCCTGCAAGGCAAGGCGATCAGGATAAACTTCAGCCGCGGGCCGAAGGCCTGGATGACGAACCTACAGCGCTTCGCGATCCTTGATCCAGTCGATGCCCCGCCGCAACAGGCCGTAGAACACCGGCAAGTCCCAGGCGCAGCGGTCGACCGTAGGCCACCAGTCGAGCATGGGCTGGAGGTCATAATGCCCGCGGCAGTGCCCCAGGGTCAGGTAAAGGACCGCGCCGGCACCGTGGCGCTTGATGTAGAAGACCGGGTACCGGCCGGGCGCATCCTCGGCTTCGACGAAGCCGGTGCCGGGTTCGGTGCATTCGGTGTCGAGCAGGACGTGCAGGTCGCCATGGCATTCGAGATGATAGAGCTCGTCGGTCGTTTCGAACGGCTCGACTCCATCGACAAGCGGGTGCGACGGATCCGCCACCATCACCTTGTACGGCGTGATCGGCGGATGCGAGAGGAACTGGCTGCCCAGCAGATCCATGAACATCGGCGCCCAGCGCGGCGCATCCCACAATCCGTTGTCGAGCATGCGCAGCACGGAATTCGTGCCGTGCAGCGCATACCAGCGACCGCCCCGCGCCAGCCAGTCGCGCAGCACTTCCTGCGCCTTGAGGGATGGCGTCACGTCGCAGGTATAGGTGATGATGATGTCGGCAGCGGCCAGCGCCTCGACATTTTCATAATCCTCGAACACCCGGGTCCGCACCCGCGGGTCTTCGGAGAGCAGCTTCAGCAGCTCCAGCCGTGCGAAATCCATGTCATGCCAGACGCCCCCACAGATCAGTACGCAGTCGATGCGCGGCGGCCGGGCCTCGGCTGGCCCATCGCTCATGCCCGGGCTCCGGCTTCACCCATGACATATTTGTCCATCGTGCGGTGGAACTGGCGAATGCGGATTTCCTGATAGTCGGCCAATTGGATCTTCCCCGTCTTGGAGCAGTGCAGCCCATCCTGGACGAATGGCAGATTGGCCATGTCCTGTTCCAGCACGTCGCCCAGCCCGCCCAGTTCGGGCGCATCCGTCCAGGGCTGGTCGAGACGAAGGAAATGCATCGGCACGCCGCGCGGGATCGGTTCGCCCTTCTTGCTGCGGGCGAGCACCCGGACTTCCATCAGGCATGTGTCCGCGGTCTTGCCCGGCCGCCAGCGATAGACGATGTTCGGCATATATCCGCCCCACGGCGCGAAATTCGGAAAGACATTATAGACGAGCGCGTCGAGCAGCTCGGCATCGGTCGCCTGCTCATGATCGTAGCCGCTCTGCTCGGCATAGGATCTGCGCAGCGCCGCGCCCAGCGCCGCGCGTGCGCTTTCGCCCTCGGGCACCTCGACCGCATAGGGATCGGCCGAAGGATCATAATTGTCGGACGAACGGCCGTTGAACTTGATGAACTCGTCGACGATCCACTGCTCGGTCTTGCCCTCGGGATCCACATGCGGGCTCAGGATGCCGAACGGGACGAGGTTCACGTTCACATTGTCGCCCCAATACCAGTAGGCGCTGTTGCAATCGCCGGTGAAGGGCAGCAGCTGGGGGTGGGTGACGACGGTGTGCCAGGCTTCCATGAAGGCTTCGGCAGTGACTTTCCAGTTGGCGGCGACTTCCTTCCCCACCCACACCACGGTGGTGCATTCCTCGTGGCGCCAGCGCTTGAAATGGTCGGGCAACGGATCGAGATATTCTTCCAGGGTCGGGCCGCCCGCTTCCTCCCGCACGAAGATATAACCGCCCCAGCGGCCGACTTCGGCTTCGGGAAGCGCCATGGCGCCATCCTGGAGATGGGGGAAATCCCACCGGCAGGGCATGCCCGCGAACGATCCGTCCTTATTCCAGGAGAAGCCATGGAAGGGACAGGTAATCTTGTCCGCGGTGCCGTCCTCGGTGCGCAGCTTGCGACCGCGATGCAGGCAGACATTGTGCAGCGCCTTGACCGAGCCATCGTCCTGGCGCGTGATCAGGAACGAGCGGCCGGCATTTTCGAACACGGCATAGTCACCGGCTTCCGGCAGATCCTCGTCGCGCGCGGCGAATTGCCAGACATGAGGCCACATCTTCTCCCGCTCGAGCCGGGCGAACGCCTCGCTGGTGTAGCGCGAGGCCTCGATCGGCTCGGAGCCGAGATATTCATAATGCTCTTCGGTCAGGCAAGCCGGTGCGGGCCGGGAATCGCTGGCCATGAGCTCCAACCAGCTGATCCCGGGACTGCGCGCCCTCGCGCCCGGAATCCGTGGATCATCCTGTGCCATGTGCGAATCCTCATGCCCGTTCGACTGTTATCCGGTGTTTGTGCCCAGTCGGCAGGCCGCCGTCACCTTATCGAAAGCATAGGTTGCAGCCGCCCGATAATGCGGCACACCACGCAGCAGAAACCCCCGTCCATCGGGAATCAGTCTGGGAGGATGCCGTGAGCAGACGGCTTGAAGGCAAGGTGGCGCTGGTGACCGGCGGCACGTCGGGGATCGGTGCCGCCACGGTCCGTCGGCTGGCGGCGGAGGGCGCCGACGTCGTCTTCACCGGCTCCAACCGCGCGGCGGCGGAAGCGCTGTGCGCGGCGACAGGCGCGACATTCCACGCGCACGACGTTTGCGATGTCGCAAGCTGGGCCGGACTGGTGGACAATATCCAGGATCGCTTCGCCAGGCTGGACATCGCCTTTGCCAATGCCGGCACCGAAGCGGGCGACGCCAGCGTCGAGGATATCACCATCGAGGGCTGGAATAGGGTCATCGGCATCAACCAGACCGGTGCGATGCTGACCGTGCAGCATGCGATCCGCGCGATGAAGCGCAATCCCGACGGTCCGGCCGGTTCGATCATCGTCAACTCCTCGATGAACGCGCACCGCGCGATGGGCAATTTCGTCGCCTATTCGGTATCAAAGGCCGCGGTCGTCGCCCTGGTGAAATCGGCCGCCGTGCACTGTGGCAATCGCGGCTATCGCATTCGGGTCAACGCCATCCTTCCCGGCGTGGTCGAAACCGCGCTGATCCTCGGGCTGATCGAGCAGGCGCCCGATCCGGGGGCTGCGCGCACCGCCTATGAAAGCATGTCGCCGCTCAAGCGGATGGCGAAAGTGGATGAGGTGGCAGGGCTGGTCGCCTGGCTGGGTTCGGATGAATCCACCTTCGTGTCCGGCAGCGAATATGTGATCGATGGCGCAACGACAGCCGGGATGATGGGCGTATGAACGAGCTCGGCGCGCAGCGGCTGACCGGCAGGGTCGCGTTCATCTCCGGCGGGTTGCGGGGTATCGGCCTTGCCTGCGTAGAGCGTTTCCTGGCCGAAGGCGCACAGGTCGTGCTGTCCGACCTCGACGCGCCGGACAGCGAGATGGCGGCAGCCACGATGGCGCGACTGGGCCAGGCGGCGAGCTATGTGCAGGCCAATGTCACGATCGAGGACGACTGGCTGCGAGCCTGCGAATGGGTTCGCGCGCGCCACGGCAAGCTCCATGCGCTGGTCAACAATGCCGGCATCGACCTGACCGGCCCGGTCGAGAGCCTGACGATGGAAAGCTGGCGGCGCATCATGGCCATCAACACCGATGGCGTCTTCCTGGGCGTCAAGACGTTCGTCCCCATGATGGCGGAGAGCGGCGCAGATGTGCGCGGCGGCGCTTCGATCATCAATGTCAGCTCGATCATGGGGCTCGTCGGCTACACCGACACCTCCGCCTACAACGCAAGCAAGGGCGCGGTACGGCTGTTCACCAAGTCGATCGCCGTCGAATTCGCCGCCAAGCGGATGCCGATCCGCGCGAACTCGCTGCACCCCGGCTTCGTCGTCACCCCGTTGCTGCACGAAGGCTTTCAGCGCTGGGTGGACAAGGGCGTGGCGGAAAAGCCGCAGGATCTGATCGATTCGGTCGCCGCCCAAACGCCGATGGGTCGGCTCGCGGCGCCCGAGGAATTGGCAAGCGGGGCGTTTTTCCTCGCCAGCGCCGACAGCGCGTACATGACCGGGGCCGAACTCGTCATGGATGGCGGGTGGACCGCACAATGAGGAGCACGAGACGGTGACAATCGCATTGGATGAGGTCGTGGCCGTGGTCACGGGCGCGGCCGGCGGCATCGGCCGCGAGGTGGTCAAGGCGATGAAGGCGGCCGGCGCCATCGTCATCGCCACCGATCTGCCCGACAGCGCAGATGTCGGCGCCGATCATTATCTCCGCCACGACGTGACCAGCGAGACCGACTGGCGCGCCGTCGCGGCGCTGGTCCAGCGGGACTATGGCCGGCTCGACGCCCTGGTGAACATCGCTGCGGTCTCGGTGGTCGGCAAGATCGAGAGCACGCCGCTCGCCGAGTGGCATAGGATCAATGCGATCAATGTCGATTCGGTGATCATCGGCACACAGATATTGCTGCCGCTGCTGAAGGCGGGGGGCCAGGCGCGCAAGGGCGGCGCATCGATCGTCAATTTCTCCAGCGTAGGCGGGCTGCGCGGCGCGGCATTCAACGCGGCCTATTGCACCAGCAAGGCGGCGGTGAAGATGCTGTCCAAATGCATGGGGGCGGAGTTCGCCGCGCTCGGCTACAACATCCGCTGCAACAGCGTGCATCCCGGCGGCATCGACACCGGCATGCTGACCAGCATCATGGACAGCTATGTCGAGCTCGGCGCGGCGCCTTCCCGCGAGGCGGCGCTGCAGGCCGTGATCGCCGATCACCCGATCGGCCGCATGGGCCGACCCGACGAGATGGGTGGCGGCGTGGTCTATCTTTGCTCCGACGCGGCAAGCTTCGTCACCTGCTCGGAGTTTCTCATGGACGGCGGGTTCAGCCAGGTCTGACGCCGGGAGATTTGCTATGACGGAACAGACGTTCGACGTGGCCATATTGGGATCGGGTGCGGCGGGCCTCACCGCCGCGCTGACGGCGGCCGAGTTCGGCGCCAGCGTGCTCCTGGTGGAAAAGGGCGAGAAGATCGGCGGCACGTCCGCCTGGTCCGGCGGGCAGATCTGGATTCCCTGCAACCCCCATATGAAGGCATTCGGCAAGCAGGACAGCCGCGAGCAGGCCCTGACCTATCTCGCCTCGATGTCGAACGGGCTGATCGATCCCGATCTGGCCGCCGCCTATGTCGATACCGGCCCGGAGATGGTCGACTTCCTCGAAAAGCGGACGCCGGTGCAGTTCATGGTGGTGCCGCACTTCCCCGACTATCATCCCGAGCAGCCGGGCGCCGCCGCGCGCGGCGGCCGGACGCTGGAATGCCCGGTCTATCCCTATGGCGAATTGGGCGAATGGCGCGACCGGGTCGAGACCTCGCCTTATTACTGGCCGCACGTCTATTTCACCGTCGGCGAAACCTCGCTGGCGCAGGCCGTTCCCGACCCGCTCGATCCCGCCGAGGCGCAGCGCCGCGCCGACAATGACGAGCGGGGCCTTGGCCATTCGCTGGTGGGTAGATTGCTGCGCGGCTGCCTCGATCGCGGCGTCGCCATCGAACTGGGCACCGGCGCGGAGGAACTGATCCTCGAAGACGGCGCCATTGCGGGCGTGGTGCTGGCGGACGGCCGACGGATCGCCGCGGGCAATGTCGTCATCGCCACCGGCGGCTTCGAGCATAATGAGGCTTTCAAGAGGGCCTTCCTGCGGGGTCCGCTGCAGAATGCGGTGTCGATCCGCACCAATACCGGCGACGGGCTCAAGATGGCCATGAAGGCCGGGGCCATGCTGGGAACGATGCGCGAGGCATGGTGGATGCCGGTGGTGGAAGCCCCGGTGAACGCGATGGGCGTCAATCTGTTCACGGGCGAGCGTACGCTGCCGGGCTCGATCATGATCAACAGGGCGGGCCGACGCTTCACCAACGAAGCCGCGAACTACAACGCCTTCGGGGCGGCATTCCACGAGCAGGACCAGAACAGCTGTTCGTTCAGAAACCTGCCGGCCTGGTGTCTCTTCAACCAGGATTTCTATGATAAATGGGGCTTTTGCGACAGCCTGCTGATGGGCAGGACGGAAGGCCGGCGACAACCCGCCGACTGGATCGCGCGCGGCGAAACGCTGGAGGAGCTCGCCGCCGCGATCGGCGTGCCGGGCGGTGCCCTGGCGGCTACGGTGGCCCACTGGAACGAGATGGTCGAGCGCGGCGCGGACGAGGATTTCGGCCGTGGCAACAGCTATTATGACCTTTACTGGGGCGACCCCAGCCACAAGGGCGAGAAAGCCGCGACGCTTGGCAAGATCGAAGGCGGCCCCTTCTATGCGGCCGAAGTAAAGAGCGGTGCGCTGGGCACGAAGGGCGGCCCCCAGACCGACAGGCTGGGACGCGTCGTCGACCTGGACTTCAAGCCTATCGAAGGGCTCTATGCCGCCGGCAACGCCATGGCATCGATCATGGGCATGACCTATGGCGGCGGCGGCGGCACATTGGGGCCGGGCATGGTGTTCGGCTATCTCGCAGGCAAGCACGCGGCACAGCGCAACGCCACGCAGCGGGGCCGCACCGCATCAGCATAGGGGCTGGCGGTCACGACCCCTCCCAAGGAAGCGCGAGTGGTGAAGCGAGGGCGCCGTGGAAGCGGCCGGGTCAGTCCTTGCCGCAGACCATATCGTTCAGAAGCTCGTGGAAGCGCTGCACGCGTTTTTCCTGTCTCGGCAGGATGCAGCCCTTGAAGCCGCGCGAGTTCAGCCCCTGCTGCTGGCTGGTGCCGATCGACAGATCCTGATCGGCCACATAGCCGAGCGACTGGCCGTCGCCATAAACCGAATGACGATGCTCGGCATGCTCCAGCGGCACCATGCCGATCGGCGTTTCGACCTCGGTCATCCCCGCGACGTCCGGCACCAGGATCCAATGCTGGAAGACGCATTTCTCGGGATCGCTCGGATGCGGCTCGGTGCGCAGGATCTGGCATTGCTCGGGCGACATGGTCAGCGTCAGGTTGGGGAACAGCGTGCAATGGAAATAGTCGACCAGCTGCTGGTCGGACATGCTGGCATAATTCACATATCCCCGCTCGGGCCCCAGCCGGCGCTTGGCTTCTATGACGGCCTGCCGGATGTCGCCGGTGCGGCCCGTGTACGCGCCGGAATCGATCCCCCAGGCGCGGGCGACCGCGTCCAGCGGAGCCGGCACCTCGCCGCTGTGAAAATCCTGGCGCGTGGTGGCCTGGTGGCCCTTCATCCACATCGAATTGTGGCCGCTCGGATACATTTCGAACAGCGTGTCCGGCAGCCCGTCGTTGATGAAGGTCGAAAGCTCCGGGTGAATGGTCGGAAGATGGTAGCTTTCGTTGAAATTGTCGCGGATGATCTTCCAGTTGAAATCGCAGTCCGCCGACAGGTCGAGCACCCGCACCCAGCTTTCGAGGCCATAGCCGGCCAGCCGCTCGGGAAAAGGCGAGAGCCATTCGTGAAGCGGCGCGACGTCATCGTCCATGCACCAGAACACGAACGGCCCCCATGTCTCGCACCGCAGCGGCGTAAGCGTGACCTTGCCGCACGGGCTGCCGCCGGCGAAGTCGTCAGGATCCTGGACATGGATGAGCGTACCGTCGGTATCGAACTGCCAGCCGTGATAGGCGCAGGTGATGCGCGGGACGCTGCCGGAATCGACCTGCATCAGGCGGTTACCGCGATGCGGGCAGCTATTGTAGAAAGCCTTGATCGAGCCATCGGCCTGGCGGATCATGATGACCGATTCCTTGCCGAAATTGTGGCGGATGAAATCGCCTTCTTCCTCCAGCTCCGCCAGCACGCCGCCGAGGTGCCACACCTTCGGCCAGAGATGCCTCTTCTCCAGCTCCATCCATTCGCGGGTGGTGTAGCGCTCGCCGGTGATCCGGTCTCCCCGAACCGGCGGATCGAATTCCTGGGAATAGCGGGAGAGCATCGGCCCGGCGTTCATTGCAGCATCCTCCATTCGCTTTTATTCCCACCATCAGGCAGTTGCCGGCTGAAGCTGACTCGGTCTTTGTCCGATGGTGATAGACTTGCCCACGGCCATGCTCCACCTCGCCATTGTAACAGTAAGCTTGCGACCGGTGGCGGCCAGCGACCTCGCACACTGGCAGGACAGACAGTTTACCGGGCCGCCACAGTGTAGCAGTCGGGAATGAACCACAGGCGAGAAGGAAGGATGCATATGGCTAATGTTGCAATTACCGGCGCGGCGCGCGGGATCGGCCTCGAACTGGCGCGGCAGCATGTGGTGGCAGGAGACCATGTGTTCGCGCTGGCGCGGAACCCCTCGACGGCAGATCGGCTGAACGCGCTGGCAGCCGCATCCGGCGGGCTGATGACGGTTCATGCCATGGACGTGGGGGACGATGCCTCGGTCAAGGCGGGGGCCAAGGCGACCGGCGATGGCCGCATCGACCTGCTCTACAATGTCGCGGGCGTGGGCGGCGTGGTGAAACCCGAACTCGACGGCGTCGACTGGGATTCGTGGGACAATGTCTTCAACATCACGGTCAAGGGGCCGCTGCGTGTCCTCCAGGCCTTTCTGCCGCGGCTCGAGCCAGGCTCGAAGGTGATCAACTTCTCCAGCCAGGTGGGCGCATCGCCATGGCCCTATGGCGGCTTCTACGCCTATGCGGCAGCGAAGGCCGCGCTGGGCCGGCTAATGCGATCAGTCGCGGTAGACCTGAAGCCACGCGGCATCATCGTCGGCATCATCCATCCGGGCCATGTGCAGACCGACATGGGCGGGCCGGGGGGGGAGATCACGCCGGAAGAAAGCGCCACCGGCGTGCGCGCCGTCGCGGCCGGCTGGACGCTCGAACAATCGGGCGATTTCTACAAGTGGAACGGCGAACCCCATTCCTGGTGAGACCCATCGCTGAAGCGAGGTGACGTCGGTGGCGATCAGGCGTGGGCTTCGAGCCAGCGCCTGGTCGCCGCGGCTACCGCCCGGGCCCGCAGCACCGGATCGCCGAACGCTTCGCGCAGTGCGCGCGAACGCAATTCGATCGACAGCGGAATGTCGGCCGGTAGCGCGGCGAGCAAGGCCGTGAGCGGCAGCCCGCCTTCGCCGCATTGCTCGCGCAGGTCGACCGCGTCGATGATCACGGCCCCGAAGTCCGCCGGATCGGGCCGCGCGGTGCGCGCATCGCAGAACTGGGCATAGGGCAGCAGGGCCGGATCGACGGCGGCGATTTCGTCGAGCGAACTGCCCGAGCGGTCGACATGGATCGGATCGATCAGCAGCGCGCGCAGCGGATGCGCGACCCGGTCGAGCACCGCCAATGCGCTGCGCAGATCTTTCACTTCGGTGAAGACGCCGAACTCCAGCGCCACGCGCATTCCCGACGGCTCGGCATGCCGGCACAATTCGGCGAGCCGCGCGGCGGTACGGCCATGATCCGAATCCGAAGACACGCACAGCACATTGGCCGCCCCGAGTTCCATTCCGATGTCGATGACCCTGCGATGCTCGTCCATCGCGCTGTCGGGCTTGAGCCAGATGACCTCGACATCCAGCACCGGCAGCCCGGCATCGTCCTTCGCCGCCCGCGCCTCGCGCACGAGCGCCGGCGTCCAATCTCCCGGTTCGATCCACAGCCCGACCGCATCGAACCCGGCCGCCGCCGCCGCGCGGATCGTCTCAAGCGGGCCGGACTCCGGCAGGACGCCGGAGGCAAGTGCGATCGGACGCCCGGCCGAGCCGGTCACATCACGGGCTCTGCCGCCGAGGCATCGTCTTCCAGATACCAGTTCAGCCACTCATGGAAGTACTGGTTGGCGCGCTCGTTGCGGCCGAACACCAGATGGTCATGGGCGCCGGCTTCCAGGCCCTTCTGTATCTCGAGGCCGATCACATAGTCCTCGGTATAGGTCACATCGCGGAAGAAGTTCATCGCCGCCTCGGCCTTGAGGCGGTCTTCCTCATCACGGATCGGCTCGCGGCGCAAATAGCTGAGCACGGTCCGGTTGCGATCGGGCGTCGGTCCTGGGAAAATCTGGGCGACCTGGGTTATTTCCGGGGCGACGAAGACCGACACGTTGGGAAAGAAGATCCGCACGAAATCGAAGCCGTTATTTTCCTGAAGACCCCACTGCTCGCGCGGGAGCGGCCGCAGCGCCTCGGCGATCCGGCGCTGCGGAAAGCCGATGCGGATGTTGGGGCCGAAGCCTTCGTAATGCATGCAGTTGGATGGCGTGCGCGGCGCGATGGTTTCCGGATGAAGCGAGGCGAAATGATAGCCTTCGAGATAGCCGTCGAACGCGATTTTCCAGTTCGCCCCTTCGATCGTCCGCGAGCCGAGATAGGTCCAGTCGGCGAAGTCGAGCGCTTCGAAATCCTCCAGGAACCCGCGGAAATGACGATCCAGATCGAGCAGGCCGTTGGGCGTCAGGCATGCGAAGATCATGCCCGCGCGTTCCTCGCAGGGCAGTTCGCGCAAGCCGCGATGTGGCTTGTCCACCTCGCCGAAGGTGCCCGCCTCGGCCACGGCGAGGAGCCTTCCATCCTGTCCGTAGGTCCAGCCATGATATTTGCAGGTGAAGCGCGGGCAGTTGCCATGGCCCTCGCTCGCGACCGGCGCGCCGCGGTGCGCGCAGACATTGAGGAATGTCCGCACCTTGCCCGCCTTGTCGCGGTTGATCAGCAACGGCAGGCCGACCGCTTCCATCGCCTTGTAGTCGCCAGGCTTGGGCAGCTCCGCGGAGAAGGCCAGCATCAGCGGCGCCCGCTTGAAGACCAGTTCCATCTCGGCGAGCCACTGGTCGCGGTCCGTGTAGCTGGCCGTGGGAACCTCCAGCGTCGTGGCGCCCTGATGGGTCTTTCTGTTCTCGACATAGTCGAGCATGATCTCGGCAACCTCGCCGACGCGCTGGATGCGGTCCACTATCTTCTCCCGATATTATTTGCCGAAGCGGATTTCAGCAGAGCATGGACAGTCCGACAAGCTGGGACAGGTGACAGGTACGAGCCGGCATCGCCAGCTTGCCTTTTGGCCAGTTGGCAGGGCGGGCCAGACGGAGCAGCCAGACGCCATGGAAGAGAGGAACACCCCACCCTGGGCCTGGCTGAGCATCCCGGCGCCACATCAAGCCGCCTATGCCGGCACCGCATTGTGGGATGAACGCACGATCGCTGAGCAGGCTTTCGCACTGGCCGACGAGGACCCCGATTTCGTCGCCATCATCGATGGCGAGGCGCAGCTTAGCCGTGCCGAACTGATCACGGATGCCGAAGCATTGGCGGCCGGGCTGTATCGTCGGGGCCTGCGCAGCGGCGATGTCGTCGCCTTCCAGATCCCCAACTGGCGAGAGGCCGCGGTCATCAATCTGGCAGCGGCGATGTCCAACCTGATCGTCAACCCGATCGTGCCGATCTACCGCGATCACGAAGTCACATCGATGCTCGGCGACTGCCGCGCACGGGCGTTCTTCGTTGCCGACCGTTTTCGCGGTTTCGACTTCGCGGCGATGGCGCAACGTGTACAGGCGGACCTGCCCGATCTGGCGCATATGTTCACCGTGCGCGGCGAAGGGGCGGACGATTATGCCGCGCTGCTGGCCGAAGGACAGGGGGTGGCGTTCGCGCGGCCACGGGTCGATCCGCTTGGCGTCAAGCTGATCCTCTACACGTCGGGCACGACAGGACGACCCAAAGGCGTGCTGCACAGCCATGTGACGCTGGGTCGCATCTTGCGGACCAGCGCCGCGCATTGGGGGCTGGCACCTGGCGCCGGAACGCTGATGCCATCGCCTGTCACCCATGTTTCGGGCTATGCCAATGGGCTGGAGGCGCCCCTCATGTGCGGGACGCGCGCCGTCCTGATGGAAAGCTGGAATGCGGGCGAGGCGGTCACGCTGATCGACCGGCACCAGCTGGTCGGGACGGTTGCGGCAACACCGTTCCTGGTCGAGCTCGCCGCCGCTGCGCGGGACAGCGGCAATCGCCTGCCGTCGTTCCGCTTCTTCGCATGCGGCGGCGCGGCCGTGCCCGACGACCTTATTCCTGCTGCCAACACCGCCTTCGCCAATGCTCGCGCCTTTCGGGTCTACGGTGCCTCGGAAGTTCCGCTCGTCAGCTTCGGCTGGCCGCATGACGAGGTGCTGGCCGCGACCACCGATGGCGAGATCGTCGACTATCAGTTGCGCATCGTCGACCATGACGAGCATGACTTGCCCGACGGCGAGGAGGGCGAAATCCTCGCGCGCGGGCCTGGCATGTTCATGGGCTATGCCGATGCCGAACAGACGGCGGAGGCGATCACGCCCAACGGCTTCTTCCGCACCGGGGACCTGGGCGTCCGCAGCCCCGAAGGCGCGATCACCATCACCGGGCGCAAGAAGGATCTGATCATCCGCGGCGGCGAGAACATCTCGGCCAGGGAGATCGAACAGGTGCTGCACCGGCATGGCGATGTGCGGGAAGCCTGTGTCGTCGCCATGCCCCATGCCCGGCTGGGGGAAGGCGTCTGCGCCTTCGTCATCCTTCGCCAGGGCGCCGCTGCGGACGGTGCTGCGCTCGCGGCGCATGTCGCGGCGAGCGGCCTGGCCAGGCAGAAGATTCCCGAACGCTTCGAGTTCGTGGAGGACTTCCCGCGCACCGCCTCGGGCAAGGTCCGCAAGGATCAGCTGCGCGCCGAGATAAAGGAGCGGCTTGCCGGCTGCTGAGTCCAGCCCGGCCCTGATCAAAAGGCGAGTGGTGCAGGCAGGGGCCGCCAGCGACAACCGACGCCACCGAAAAAATGGACGAGAGGTGCATCGTGGATCTGGGACTCAAGGGCAAGAAGGTCATCCTGACCGGCGGCAGCCGCGGCATCGGGCGCGCAGCGGTGGAAATCTTCGCGGAAGAAGGGTGCGATATCGCGTTCTTCTCGCGCAATCCCGAAGGGGTGGCGCAGACCGTCGAGTCCCTATCGCGCCATGGCGGCAAGATCATCGGCGAAGCGCTCGATATGGCCGATCATGAAGCCTATACCACCTGGCTGAAATCGGCGGCGGACCGGCTGGGCGGCTGCGACATCTTCGTGCCGGGCGCCAGCGCGTCCGGCTCGGGCGCGACCGGCGACTGGGATATGTGCTTCAATGCCGACGTCAAGGGTACGGTGATCGGCTGCGAGACGCTCGAGCCCTATCTCGAAAAGTCGGGCTCCGGCTCGATCGTCATCATGTCCAGCACCGCGGCGTTCGAGAATTTCATAGTCCCGCAAGCTTTCAACGCGCTGAAGGCGGCGTTGCTCACCTATTCCTCGCAGCTCGGCCAGGCGCTTGGTCCGAAGGGCATCCGCGTCAATGCGGTGTCGCCTGGTCCGATCGCCTTTCCCGGCGGCAACTGGGAAGCGATCAAGGCGGCGGCGCCCGAACTCTACCAGGCCACCGAGGCAGGCTTTGCCCTCGGCCGCTGGGGGGGGCCGGACGAGGTGGCGAGGACCATCGTGTTTCTCGCGAGCCCCGCCGCATCCTACACGACCGGCACCAATGTCGTGATCGACGGCGGCTATACCAAGCGGGTCCAGTTCTGACGATCGGCGGCGCGATCCCGACCCGGGCAACGTATTGCCTGTTTCGTTAAGCTAACCCGCTCATCCAGAGTAGGGGCTGAGCCTGGCGAAGCATGTCCTGAGCGCCTGCCTTGGCAGGCAGTCGAAGGGCCCCGTATCGAAGGACGATCCTTCGATACGCCATTTCGACTTCGCTCAATGGCTACTCTGGATGAGCGGTATCTTGTTCAGCTTAAATGAACAGGCTCTATTGCCGGGTCATCGCGCCGCCATCGACGAAGAAGCCCTGCCCCGTCATGAACCGCGCGTCGTCGGATGCAAGGAAGGCGATGACATCCGCGATGTCATCAGCCTGTCCGAGCCGGCCGAGCGGCGCCTTGTTCTCCCAATATGTCCTGAACTCCGGCATCTGGCTGAAAGCCGGCGCCGTCATGGGGGTATCGATGGCGCCGGGCTGCAGGCAGTTGGCAGTGATCCCAAACGGGCCCAGCTCGCATGCAACCGATCGGGTCATTCCCAGCACGGCATGCTTCGATGCGCCATAGGCGACCAGCCCGGCGTCGCCGAACCGCGCCAGCGTTGAACCGATCGTGATGATGCGGCCATGGCGGGACCGTTTCAACGCCGGCACGGCATCCCTGATCAGGCGAAAAACCGCGGTGAGGTTGACCGCCAGAACGAGATCGAAATAGGCGTCGTCATGCCCTTCCAGCGGATGGAAGGCGCTGACGCCGGCACAAGGCACCAATATGTCCAGCCCGCCATGCCGCTCGATCGTCTCGGCGACCAGCCGTGCGTTGATGCCCGCTGCGGTCACGTCGGCATGGCAATCGACATCGCCCTTCAGATCCACCGAATAGACCCGCGCGCCAGCGGCGGCGAGGCGCTTTGCCGTGGCTGCACCGATCCCCGAGGCCGCACCGGTCACCAGGGCTATGCGTCCATCGAGGCGGCGATCCGCGGGCGCAGGCATCATGCGACCTTCAATACCAGCTTGCCGGTATTGGCACCCGTGAACAGGCGCATGAAGGCGGAAAGGGCGTTCTCCAGCCCCTCCTGCACATCCTCGTCCATGCGGAGCTTGCCTTCGGCAATCCACTGCGCCATCTGCGCCCCGCCTTCGCCGAACCGGTCGACATAGGCCGCAATCAGGAAACCATGGATCGTGGCTTGCTTGACCAGAACCTGCCACAGATTGCGGATGCCGACCTTCTCGGGCGAATTATATTCACTGATCAGCCCGCACAGGACCACGCGGGCGCGGGGCGCGAGGTTCATCAGTTCGGCATCCATCACTAGGCCGCCAACATTCTCGAAGACGATGTCCGCGCCAGCGGGCGCCGCAGCGGCGATTTCGGCGGTCAGCTGGTCGACGGTCTTTCCCTTGTAATCGATCGCCGCATCGAAGCCGAACGCGTCGATCAGCCTCCGGCATTTCTCGCCGCCGCCGGCAATGCCTATCACCCGGCAGCCCATAATCTTGCCGATCTGGCCCACCGCCGATCCCACAGCTCCGGCCGCGCCCGAGATCAGCAGGGTTTCCCCTGCTTTCGGCCGGGCCGCGTCCAGCAGTCCGAAATAGGCGGTCAGCCCCACCGCGCCCATGGCGGACAGGAAGCTTGCCGGGCTCGGAGCGTGGGAGATGTCGATGCGGCTGGTGAACCCACCTGGGGCTACTACCGAATAGTCCTCCACGGCGTTGAGGCCCATCACCCAGTCGCCCGGCTGGAAGTCAGGGTTCGCCGAGGCATGGACGACGCCGACGGTGGTGGCCCGCACCGGATCGCCCAGCGCGATCGGCGGCATGTAGCTCGGCGCATCGTCCATCCAGCCGCGCTGCGCAGGATCCAGGGAAATATAGTGGTTGCGGACGACGAAGCTGCCCGCCGCAGGCTGCGGCACGGGCTCCTTGGCAAGCCGGAAATCCTCCGGCACGGGCATGCCATGCGGACGGCGGACCAATAGAAACCGTCGGTTCATCAGCATCTCACTCTCCCATCCAGCGCTTGTCTGCGATGTCGCCGAAACGAGTCACCTGTAACAAATCCCAGTAGGGCCTCCCGGGTCCAGCCGGTAGAAGCATCGGACAGATAACCGCCCAGAAGCGATGCAACCAAAGGTGAGGAAAATCATGCGATCCAAATTGGCGCACCCAGCTCTTCTCTCGGCACTCGTCACCACTTCACTGGCGAGCTACTCGGTACCTGCTTTCGCGCAGACCGCCGCCGAAACCCCTGCTGCGGCAGAGGCGACCGATGCGAACGAGATCATCGTTTCCGCCCGTCGCCGCTCCGAAACACTGCAGGAAACCCCCGTCGCGATTACCGCAATAAATGCGGCGATGATGGAGAACAAGGCATCGACCAACATCGGCGACCTGCAGGGGGCCGCGCCGAACCTGTTGATCACCCAGCAGAACTCCGGGGCGCAAGCCGCCAACCTTTCGATCCGCGGCCTCACCTATGCCGACATCGAAAAATCGCAGGAGCCGACTGTCGGCGTCGTGATCGACGGCGTGTTCATCGGCACCAATACCGGCCAGTTGCTCGACTTCTTCGATATCGAGCAGATCGAAGTGCTTCGCGGTCCCCAGGGAACGCTGTTCGGCCGTAACACCATCGGCGGCGTGATCAATATCCAGCGCACCCGGCCGACGATGACGGCAGGCGGCAGGTTCGAGGCGTCCTACGGCAAGTTCGGAACATGGGCGACGCGGGCGGTGGCCAATATCGGCGATGGCGAGACGATCGGCCTGAAGGGCTTCTTCTTCCATAATGAATCGGATGGCTATTACCGTAACGCGGTGACCGGCAAGCGCACCGGCGGCGCCAACAACGACAATTACGGCGCTTCGCTGCTGTTCAAGCCGCGCGAGAGCAGCTTCGACGCGCTGCTGACGCTCGAGAAGCAGAATCAGACGTTCGACGTGGTCAACAGCAACATCGCCCGGACCGGCGAAGTATTCTGTGGGTTCGAGCCGGCGGAACAGTGCAACCGCAACACCAGGGGCGATCTCTACACCGTGTTCAACAGCCCGGCCTCGAGCAAATACAGCGCGCCTGCCGGTACTCTGGAAATGAACCTCGATGCCGGTGCGGTCAAACTGACCTCCATTACCGGATATCGCAAATCCAGGGAGACACAGACGCAGGATTTCGATGCGTCGACCGCCGATCTTTATTATGTGTATCGGAAACAGCATTATCGGCAGTTCAGCCAGGAGCTGCGGGCTTCGGGCAAGGTCGGTTCGTCGTTCGACTATGTGGTCGGCGGCTTTTATTTCAACTCCCGCTACGACCTGACCCAGTGGACGCGCCTGTTCGGCTTCAACACGGCGATCGATCCCAGGGTCGCCGACCTCAACCCGCAGACCGTTATCGGCCACACCAAATCCTATGCGGTCTTCGGTGACTTCAACTGGGCCTTCGCGGATCGCTGGCGCCTGTCCTTCGGCGGTCGCTATACCCATGACAAGAAGGAGCTGACCAACAGCTTCGCCCAGACCGGGACCGTCGGTAACGGCAAGGGAAGCTTCAACAAGTTCACGCCGAAGGTCGGCGTCGACTTCCGCCCCAATGATGATGTCATGGTCTATGCCAGCTGGTCGCGCGGATATCGCTCAGGCGGTTTCAGCCCGCGTGCGGCGACGGCAATCACGGCCGGCACGCCCTACGCGCCCGAGACGGTCGACAGCTATGAAACCGGCGCAAAGCTGAACATGCTCGACCGCAAGCTGCAGTTCAATATTGCCGCCTTCGTGTCGAAATATAAGGACCTTCAGCAGAACACGACGATCCCCGGCGGACCGACCGGAAACCAGACCATCACGTCGAACGTCGGCTCTGCGACGATCAAGGGCATCGAGTTGGATGTCACGCTGCGTCCGGTCGAAGGGCTTCGCTTGACGGGGACGATGGGTTTCCTCGATACCAAGTTCAAGAACTTCATCGTAGGCAATATCGCGCCGGTGGGCGGGGCGATCGTCCCGTTCGACTATTCGGCCAACAATCCGATCTACAGCCCGAAATTCTCCGGCTCGGTGGGCGCGGAATATACGATGCCGACCTCGTTCGGCAAAGTCGTGACATCGGTCGGCCTGCGCCACATCAGCCCCTATGACCAGCAGATCTCGCTGGGCACGCTGAGCGGCAACCTCACCACCGGTCCGGTCATCGTCAACGGCAATGATCCGCGTGTTCGCACCGATACGCAGAACCTGCTCGACGCCAGCATCACCGCCAATTTCACGCTGGGCAATACCGATGCCTATCTGACGCTGTTCGGTCGCAACCTGCTCGACGACAGGGGCACGACCGCCGCCTTCACGGTGGCTGGCCTGTGGTCCTTCGCCTCGGCGCGCGAGCCGCGGACCTATGGCGCGACCGTCGGCGTGAAGTTCTGATCTCCGTCGATTGACAACCTTGGAGGCGCGGGCGGAATGCCCGCGCCTCCGATCTTTGCAGGACATGCCATGAACCGTCTCGCAGGCAAGATTGCGCTCGTAACAGGCGGCGCCTCGGTCCCCGGTCTCGGCAGCGCGACCGCGCGCTGCTTCGCGCAGGAAGGGGCGACCGTCTATGTCACCGACCGCGATGGCGCCGGCGCGGAGGCGGTGGCACAATCGATCCGCGACGCCGGCGGCAAGGCCCGCGCGCTCGCGCATGATGTGACCAGCGAAGCGGACTGGGATGCCGTCATGGCGGCGATCCAGGCGGAGGAGGGCCGCCTCGACGTACTGATCAACAATGCCGGCATAGCCGTGCTCGGCCCGCTGGAAGGCGTGACCACCAATGATTGGCGTCGCCAGCTCAACGTCAATCTGGACAGCGTATTTTTCGGCTGCCAACGGGCCGTTGCGGCGATGCGCGCGTCGGGTCGCGGCGGTTCCATCGTGAACATCTCGTCGGTCCTCGGCCTCATCGGCGTGCCGGGCTGCACGGCCTATGCGGCGGCGAAGGGCGGCGTCCGCCTGATGACCAAGACGATCGCGCTCGAATGCGCGACCGACGCGATCCGGGTGAACTCGGTCCATCCCGGCATGATCGCGACCAATATCCAGGGGGACGCTCTCGCGGACAATGCCGAGAATTACGACGCGACGATCGCGCTCATCCCGATGCGGCGCATGGGTGCGCCCGAGGACGTCGCCTACATGAACCTGTTCCTCGCCAGCGACGAATCCAACTATGTGACCGGCGCCGAGTTCGTGGTCGATGGCGGCATGGTCGTCGGATAAGGACCGCGCTCAGCCGGGCAGGCACACGATGACCTTGCCGATGTGACGGCCAGCGAGCATCGCGCCATAAGCTTCCAGCGTGTTTTCAATGCCGACATATTCCGCAAAGCGCATTGCAAGCCGGCCCTCCTCCAGCCACTGCTGCAGCCTGGGCATGAACTCCCCACCGCGCTGGAGGAAATCGGGGATGAAGAAGCCCTCGATCCGCAAGCGCCGCATCAGCACCTGATCGAACCGCGCCGGGCCGGGAAGCGGCGCGTCATTGTCGTAGGCGGCGACCATGCCGCACACCGCGACACGGCCATAGAGCGCCATGTTGGGCAGGACGGCGTCGAGCAGCGGCCCGCCGACATTGTCGAAAAAGCCATGCACGCCGCCATCGATCCTGGCGAGTTCGCGCGCGACATCCTGGTTGCGGTAATCGATCGCGATCTCGGCCCCGATCTCGTCGCGAAGATAGCGGCATTTCTGCGGTCCGCCGGCAATCCCGATCACGCGGGCGCCGAGGTTGCGGCCGATCTGACAGGCCAGGCTACCCGTCGCGCCGGCAGCGGCCGAGACCGCCAGCCATTCCCCCGGCCTGATCCGGGCCACTTCGGCCACCCCGACATAGGCCGTCCAGGCGTTCAGTCCCAACGCCCCGAAATGCTGGCGAGGATCGGCAACGCCGTCGTCCACCACCTCCAATCCGGCAGCGTCGGGCCGCACCGTCGAATATTCCGACCATTGGCCGAATCCCCGCACCAGCGCCCCCTCGGCGAAGCGGGGATCGCGGCTCTCCGACACCCGTCCGAGGCACAGCCCGACCATGCGGCTGCCGAGCGGCAAGGGCGGCTGGTATCCGTCGGTGCGCGGGCTCATCCACATCCGCGTTCCGGCGTCCATCGATAACCACTGCGCCGCAACCCTTACCTCGCCCGCCGCCAGCGGCGGCAGGATTTCGTTCCGCAGACTGAGCGCCGCAGCGAAATCCTGGCCGTGGGGATGACGATCGAGCTGCCAGAAGCGATTGCTAGCCATGGCGGCGCGCGACCGCCGGAACGGTGCCGGTCCGCACGGCTTCAAACCCCTTTGGGAGCGTGTTGGCGATGGATATTGCGGAACGACCGGCTGCTGAACAGCCAGCGGCCGTCGACCTTGACGCACGCATCTTCATATGTGCCGCGGTCGCGCATGGTGACGTCGCCCTGATCATAAACTTCCGACGTATAGCTGCGCATCGTCGCACGATCTCCGTCGACCTCGATGGCGCCGGGCCAGGCTTGAAACGTGATGCCGGGATAGGCCTTCATCGCCTCGGTCCACATCGCGACGATGGCGTCCCGGCCGCGCGTGACGCCAATCTCCGGGTAATCGGGCAGCGACCATTCAGCGTCTTCGGCCCAGGTGGCGGCCCAGGCGATGGGATCGCAGCGGGTTACCGCATCGGCATAGCTTTCCAGCAATTCGCGTATCGCGAGACGGTCTTCGGCGGGACCGGTAAAGGGCATGACAGACTCTCCCAAAGCTCGTTTTTCGATCAGATCAGGACCAGGGTCTTGCCGATGGTCCTGCCCGACATCAGGTCAATGAACGCCTGCGGCAGCGTTTCGAATCCGGATCGGACATTGGCGAGCGGCTTCAGCAGGCCATCGGCGACCCAGCCGTCCAGTTCGCGCTGTGCCTCTTCCAGGACGTCAGGATAATCATAGGTGATGAAGCCCTCCATGCGGATGCGGTTGACCACCAGCCGCCACAGGGTCGTCACGCCATGGGGTCGATCGGCATCATTATACTGACCGATCATCCCGCACACTGCCACGCGGCCATGCAGCCGCATCAACGGCAGGATCGCTTCGAGCGTCTCCCCGCCGACATTGTCGAAATAGACGTCGACCCCTTCGGGCGCGGCACGCGCGATTTCCGAGGCGATATCGGGCGTGGCGCGATAATCGATCGCGGCATCGAAGCCGAGATCGCGGATGACCCGTGCCTTCTCCGGCGATCCGACGAGGCCCACGACCTTGCAGCCGCGCGCCTTCGCGATCTGGCCGACCGTCGACCCGGTCGCGCCGGCGGCCGCGCTGACCACCACCGTCTCGCCAGGCTTCGCCTGCCCCACCGCGAACAGGCCGACCCAGGCCGTCAGCCCGACCGGGCCGAGCGCGCCCATATAATGATGCAGCTCCGCACCGGGACGCGGATTGACCGCTTCCAGCCCCAGCGCATCGGCCCCGATCACATAATGATCCGACCAGGTCGCGAAGGCGCGCAGCACGGTACCGACCGGCCAGGCCGGATTGTTCGACTGCACCACCTCGCCCAGCGACATGCCCTTGATCGGCGCGCCGAGCGCGACGGGTGGCAGATAGCTCGGCCGATCGTCGAGAAAGCCGCGGATCGCCGGATCGACCGAGCCGACCCGCATCTTCACCAGCATTTCGCCGGGGCCGGGTTCGGGCATCGGCGCTTCGACCAAGGCGAAGTCATCCACCACGGGGATGCCGACGGGCCGGCGGACGAGAATGATCTGACGAATGCCGTTCATGGCGAGGATCCTAGCCGCAAAGCTGCCGCCGCAAGGCTAGCCATATCGCTAGGTTCACGGCGCGGCGCATTGGCGGAGAAATGACCATGAGGAAAATACGGCAGCGCGCAGGAGAAGAACATGGTCATGTCGGCCTCGGAGATGCTTCAACTCGTCGATGATCTCTACGCAGCCTCCGGCGCGGGGGACTGGGACAGGGCAGCGTCCCTGCTGACAGAGGATTTCTTCATCACCGAAGCGGACGGGTTGCCCATGGCTGGCGTCTACCGCGGACGGAACGCCCTTCGCGATCTCTATTCAAAGGTCATGGGCATGATGGACGTCGCGGCACTGGAGCGGGTGCAGACGACCGTCGGCGGCGACATCGTGGTGGCCGTCCTGGCGTTCAGGTTCGCCGATCCAGCGCTGGCGCCCGCCGAACTGTGCGAACTGTTCCGCTTTCGGGACGGGAAATGCTGCGAGATAAAGCCTTATTATTTCGATCCGGAAACCATCATCGCGGCCTGCCGCGCGAAAAAATAGGCCTGCCCTTGCCCAGCTTCAGGGTTTTGCGTCCGCCTTCTCCTCTGCCCCACGCTCGCTCGGATCGGGTTTCAGCGGTCGCATGAACCACAACGTCGCCATGGTGAAGATCGCCAGCATCACCGCCACGTCGTAGCTGCCGAGCCCGGCCGCGACACCGATTGCTCCGGTCACCCACAGGCTGGCGGCAGTCGCCGTGCCCTTGACGGAATTGCGCTGCTGCAGGATCGCGCCGCCGCCAAGGAAGCCGATGCCGCCGATCACCCCCTCGAGCACGCGCGCCATCGCACCGGCATCGTCGGCGGTCAGCACTTCGACCGCCTGGACGAATCCGCAGCTGGCTACCGCCACCAGCGGGAAGGTGCGGACGCCGGCGCTGCGCTCTTCCTTCTCGCGGTTCCAGCCGATCGGCAGCGCCAGAAGATAGGCGATGCTGAGCGCCAGCAAATGGGGGAGGAGATCGAAATGGTCTGTCATCCGCGCACCTGGCAAGACGCGCCCGTCCACACAGACGCACCGGTCAACGCATTATCGGGGACATCGCTCCGACGCTGCGCGCCCTTCTCCGGCACATCGCGTTGAAGGCAGCGAGGAGACTGACATGGCGAATTTACCCGAGCCACCCGAAGATCCCGTGGAACCCGATCCTGCGCCTGACGACGCGATAACCGTCGACCCGATTGTCGAGGAGATCGAGGAGAGCGGCGAGCCGTCCGGCGGCAACTTCGCCTGATCGCCTCGATTCGCCGACCAAGGACGGCATTGACGCGCGGCGCGGCGCGGCACAGTGCTGCAGCATGGCCGACGGCGACAGCTTCACGATCACGAGCGAGGTCTGGTTGTGGAAGCCGACATCGCGGCCATCCGGCGCGGGCTGGCATTTCCTGACGATCGATGGCCAGACCGCCGCCGAGATCCGCTTCGCCGCGCTCGGGAGGACCGGCGGCTTCGGCTCGATCAAGGTCGAGGCGCGGATCGGCGGCACGTCCTGGAAGACGTCGATCTTCCCCCAGCGCGACAGCGGCGGCTTCATCCTGCCGATCAAGGCCGATGTCCGGAAGCGCGAAGCGCTCGGCGCGGGTGACGTGGCGACCGTGGAGATCAGGGTCTAGACTCAATCCCGTTCAGATTGAACCAGATCGAGTCTAGAGCCATCTTCGCGTCGGCTCGCGTCCAAACCTCGGGCGAAAACGCCAGCTTTCGCCGATTGCTCCCTGAGGCATCATCCGAGTGGGCTATGGGTCGTTTCACGCCAATCTGCCGTCGGGTACCAAGTGTGTGATTTTGGCGACTAGATACCTGTACGGACTCGAAATGGACGGCCGTCACATCAGCGCGCATTGCAACACCAGCCATTGATGGCGGAAAGCGCACACGCTAGGACTTCAATCGCATTCGACTTAAATAGCGCGTAACATGTAATGCTGTATGCATACCACAATGCAACGACACAGTACTCGTAATAATTACTTAACAGACTTGCGATACTTTTCAGGGGCCATTCCCATTGATGCATAAAAAGCGCGGCGAAACGAAGCTGCATCATGATATTGGCTGCGTAGTGCTATTTCCGTTACGGAGATGTTCGTTTCTGCTAGTAAACGAGAAGCCAAGCCTATCTGGCAACTTTTGCGAATCGTGCGGAGGGAGGCGCCCTCGGCTGCCAAGCGTCGGCGAAATGTCGGGACAGTTAGCGTGAATATCCTGGCAAGGGCAGGCATTGTTGGAATAGGGGAGTTGAAATCCAAAGCGGCATGGATTGCCCGCTGGACCTTATCATTCAGACTTGGTGCACCGTCTTGTGAGCGGATCATATCGAATGGAAGAATTTCGAGGATCTCCGGCAGCTCTCGATATGTTCTTTTGACAGTGTAGTTCAAATAGGATTCAGGGAATATAATAGCGCTACGCGGTTGGCTAAATTTTGGGCGGAAGCCGATGAGGGCATTGAATGCCGTTTGTTCAACGCCCGCCGGAAAATCCAGCGACATGTCTGTCAGCGGAATATCTTCCCGGATCAGCCATCCGAAAAGCCGATAAAAGTAGGCAAGCGCGTACATGGTAACCAACAGATTGGGAACATCGCGATCGCGATTACCCAAATCGAGCATCAGAGTCGCCATGCCTTCCGAAAGCGTCAGGCGCAGATGCCCCCGGTTCGCAAGCATCATCTCCTGAAACCCGGACGCAACCGTAATCGCCGTTCTTAGGCAAGGGCAGGATAGGACCGAGTGCGCGAGGAAGGTGAAATAGCTCGCCGGCAGCGGTCTGACACCGTCACGTCCACATGCCCGATTGTGAAAGATGACCACGCAATGTCCGGACAATCGAGAGAAGCGTTCCCATGTGATTTCCGCTTCCCCTCCCCGCCAGAGCATTGGCCTGAGATCGAGCAGGCCCGCGCTGCTTAGTGCTTCCTCGATGTTACCGCCCGTGGCTTCCAGCACTTCCAGAAGTGCTTCGACAGCTGACAAGGACACCACTCCAGCGCCGCTTTGCGCATTGATCCTCACAGTCGGCGCCTCCGCAAAATCGCGAGCAATTGTGACGCGTTATATGAGCAAACATGTCCTGCTCAAGTCAAGCCAGCGAGATCAAAACGGGGCGTTTCCTGAACAGGGTGCCCGGAACTCGGCTCCCGGCGTCATGGCACTGCGCCGAGTGGAGCCACGGCACCCGAATGGAACGACCGTCCCAGCAGGCGGGCGATGCAAGGAAGGAATCTCGAAGACATGGTCGAAAGGCAAGATGCGGCGTCACCTCTGGCCGATATCATCAAGAGATATCAGGAGGAACGGGAAATACGGGTGCGCACAGACAGTGCTGGTCAGTATTTGCGGCTAAAGGACCCAGCAGCAGATATTACCGACAGCCATCAAGCGGGCAATAACTCGCGCAATCTCGTCAACGAGGATGTGGAAGTAGTAATTGTCGGTTGCGGATGGGGCGGCATAGTCGCGGGCGTGGAATTGCGCAAGGCTGGCGTTGAGAACATCCGAATGATTGACAAGGCTTCGGGATTTGGTGGCGTATGGTCTTGGAACCGCTATCCCGGTGTTGCCTGCGACACCGACGCTTACATCTACATGCCGTTACTCGAAGAAATGGGGGTCATGCCCACAGCGAATTATGTGAGCGGCGATGAAATTCTTGCCCATGCGACCAGGGTTGCCCACCGGTTCGACCTCGATCAAAATGCGTTATTCGAAACTGGTGTTACCGAAGCTCGATGGGATGAAGATGCGGGTCGCTGGGCGGTCTGCACGGACCGTGGCGATGTGCTGCGCGCGCGATTTCTCATGATGGCGCCTGGTTCGCTC
>NZ_JBFUKC010000014.1:0-93462 GCF_056401045.1 Rhizorhabdus sp. P4_G6
ATGAAGATACTCGTACCCGTCAAGCGGGTGATCGATTACAACGTGAAGCCGCGGGTCAAGATGGACGGCACCGGCGTCGACTTGGCCAACGTCAAGATGTCGATGAACCCGTTCGACGAGATCGCCGTCGAGGAAGCCATCCGCCTCAAGGAAAAGGGCGTCGCGACGGAAATCGTCGCCGTCTCGATCGGCGAGCAGAAGGCGCAGGAAACYYTGCGCACGGCGCTTGCCATGGGTGCGGACCGCGCGATCCTGATCGTCAGCGAGACCGAAGTCGAGCCGCTCGGCGTGGCCAAGCTGCTCGCCAAGATCGTCGAGGAGGAAGCCCCCGGCCTCGTCATCCTCGGCAAGCAGGCGATCGATGATGATTCGAACCAGACCGGCCAGATGCTGGCGGCGCTGATCGGCCGKCCGCAGGGCACCTTCGCCTCGAAGGTCGAGGTCGAGGGCGACAGCGTCAAGGTGAYCCGCGAAGTCGATGGCGGCCTCGARACGGTCAGCCTCAAGACTCCGGCGATCGTCACCACCGATCTTCGCCTCAACGAGCCGCGCTATGCGTCGCTGCCGAACATCATGAAGGCGAAGTCGAAGCCGCTCGCGCAGAAGACCCCCGCCGATTACGGGGTCGATGTCTCGCCGCGGCTGAAGACGCTCAAGGTTGCCGAGCCGCCCAAGCGCTCGGCCGGTATCAAGGTTGCCGATGTTGACGAGCTTGTCGCCAAGCTCAAGGCGATGGGAGTTGCAGCATGAAGACGCTGGTCTGGGTTGAGCATGAGGGCGGCGCSGTCAAGGACGCCACGCTGTCCGCGGTCACCGCGGCTTCGAAACTGGGCGAAGTCCACCTGCTGGTCGCCGGCGAAGGCGTCGGCGCGGTCGCGGATGCRGCTGCGAAAATCGCCGGCGTGGTCAAGGTCCATGTCGCCGACGGCGCTGCCTATGCGCATGCGTTGCCCGAGAATGTCGCACCGCTGGTCGTCGACCTGATGGGGCAACAYGACGCGTTCGTCGCGCCGGCCACCGCCAACGGCAAGAACATCGCGCCGCGCGTGGCAGCCCTGCTCGACGTCATGCAGATCTCGGAGATCCTGTCGGTCGAGAGCGAGGACAGCTTCACCCGTCCGACCTATGCCGGCAACGCGATCGCCACCGTGCAGTCGTCGGATGCCAAGAAGGTGATCACCGTGCGCGGCACCGCTTTCGAYAAGGCGGCACGCGAAGGCGGTTCCGCTTCGGTCGAGGCGGTTTCCGGCGGCGGCGATGCCGGCCTGTCGAGCTTYCTCGGCGCGGAGATCTCCAAGTCAGAGCGTCCCGAACTCACCTCGGCGAAGATCATCGTGTCCGGCGGACGCGCGCTGCAGAACAGCGAGAACTTCCACAGCGTGATCGAGCCGCTYGCCGACAAGCTTGGTGCCGCGGTCGGCGCCTCGCGCGCAGCGGTCGATGCGGGCTATGTGCCGAACGACTACCAGGTCGGCCAGACCGGCAAGATCGTCGCGCCCGAAGTCTATATCGCGGTCGGCATCTCGGGTGCGATTCAGCATCTCGCCGGCATGAAGGACTCCAAGACGATCATCGCGATCAACAAGGACGAGGACGCCCCGATCTTCCAGGTGGCGGATTTCGGCCTGGTCGCCGATCTGTTCAAGGCCGTGCCGGAACTGACCGGCAAACTCTGATCCCAGCGCCGCGATGAATATGGAAGGGCGGGTGGCCGGGGGCTGCCCGCCCTTTGCTGTGAGCGCGGAACATTCGCGGCCGTTCCGGGTTCAAACCGGTACGCACCCCATATGATATCGCCGCGGAGGGACCCATGCTCATCCACGTCATCATCGTCCTCATCATCGTCGGCGTCGTGCTGTGGCTGGTGAACAACTACATTCCGATGGACGGCAAGATCAAAAGCATCCTGAACGTGGTGGTGGTGATCGTGGTGATCTTGTGGCTGCTCCAGGCCTTCGGGCTGCTCAGCGGGGTCGGCATCTGAGCCGTTCTGTACCCACGTCATCCTGAACGCGTTTCAGGATGACGAACCTGGGCCTGCTCGGCGCGACACCGCAGCCTTCAGATCCTCGACGAACATGGCGAACTCCTGCTCCGCGCGTGACCGGTCCGGCATACGCAGCAGGAAACTCGGATGGATGGTGGCGCGCGCCGCCGCGCCATCGGGCAGCACCAGGTCGCGCCCGCGCTGCGAGGTCAGCGTCAGCGCCTTCCCCATCAAGGATTGGATCGCGGTCGTGCCGAGCAGGACCATGCGCTTGGGCGCGATGATCGCGCGTTCCTGGTCGATCCACCACCGGCACGCGCTTATCTCGCCGGCATTTGGCTTGGAATGGATGCGCCGCTTGCCGCGCGGCTCGAACTTGAAGTGCTTGACCGCGTTGGTGACATAGACGCGCGAACGGTCGATCCCCGCCTCGGCCAGCGCTCGATCGAGCATCTGCCCGGCCGGCCCGACGAAAGGCTTGCCGGCGAGGTCCTCCTGGTCGCCCGGCTGCTCGCCGACGATCATCACATCGGCATCGACCGGCCCTTCGCCGAACACCGTCTGGGTCGCGCATCTGTACAAGCCGCAACGCGTGCAATGCGCCGCCTCTGCGCGCAGCGCCTGCCAGGCCTTCTCCGCATTTCCGTCCGTCACGATCCGCTCCACCATCCGGGTCTCGCGCGCCTGCGCGCCCGCCACCAGTTCCGGGATCAACGCGGTTTCGGGCATATTGGCCCAATATCGCCGCGGCATTTCCTTGACCATCGTGCCGATCTTGAGCCGTGCCGGATTAAAGATCGCGGCATAATAGCCCTTCCAGAGATCCTCGACCGGATCACCCGCCGGCGCCTCCGCGCGGGTGGCGCCCGGTGCCTCGGACAGCGCTTCGCCGTTCCAGTGGATCGACAGCTCGGGCGTCAGGATCGACCAGCGCATCGTCGCGAAACGCCGCGCGAAGAAGCCGGCATTGGCGCGGACGATATGATGCGCGGGCTCGAACCAGGCGACATATTCGCCATCGATTTCCCGGAAGCGGACGAAGGCGCGCATCTTGTGGATGTCGCGGCGCACCTCCTTCGCCAGCAGGTCGAGCCGGCGGCGCAGCGGGTCGGCCTCGTCCTCGATGGCGCGCGGCTGCTCGCGCAGCTTCAGCAGCATCGCGTAGAGCAGCGCAAAGCGTTCGGGATCGCTGTGGAGCGCGACGCTCTCGGCAAGATCGAGGAAGCGCTTCGGCACGCTGAACGGCGGGCGGATCGGAGTTGGCAAGGGGCCCTGGCCGCCACCGAACAGATCACCGGCTTCGCCCGCCACCTGCCAGCTTATCGTCTCGGGAGAGACATCCGCCAGCGCCAGCCCGCGTGCGGCATCGCGCCAGCCTTCATAGTCGTCGGGGCGGGAGAGGAGGACGCGGTACACGCCCGCCGCTACCTTCCCGTCATCCCAGCGAAAGCTGGGATCTCCCTGCCTTCGACGCAGATCAGGAACGAGGAGATTCCAGCTTTCGCTGGAATGACGGCAAAGCGTGAAGCCATGGCCGCTACCCGAACAGCTCCAGCTGCTCGGTCACCCGGGTCTTCAGGTCGACGCGGTCGATCAGCCCCGTCGGGCGCCAGTCCTTCGTGACGATGAACGGCCGCAGCTTGGCGATCGAGCGCGACAACCGGCCCACGTCCGCTAGCCCGAGCCTGCGCCAGCGCCGCGTTGCCAGGATCGCGTCGACCGCCTTCACCCCAAGACCCGGCACGCGCAGCAGCAGTTCGCGCGGAGCGCGGTTGACGTCGACCGGGAAGATCTCGCGCGCTTGCAGTGCCCAGGCCAGCTTGGGATCAATGTCGAGCGGCAGCATGCCCTGCTCGTCGGTCGCCGCCGCGACTTCGGCGGGCTTGTAGCCATAGAAGCGCATCATCCAGTCCGACTGGTAGAGGCGGTGCTCACGCATCAGCGGTGGCCGCCGCAGCGGCAGGATCGCCGACGCATCCGGAATCGGGCTGAACGCCGAATAATAGACGCGGCGCATGCCGAAGCGATCATAGAGGCCACTCGCCGTTCCCATGATGTCACGATCATTGGCGGCATCGGCGCCGACGATCATCTGCGTCGATTGCCCGGCCGGCGCGAAATGGGGGGCAGACTTGTAGCGCCGCCGGGCGTCTGCCCCATCCTCGATCGACGCCTTCATGCCCGCCATCGCGCTGCGGATGCCCGACGCCGATTTCTCGGGCGCGAGCCGGGTTAATCCCGCCTCGGTCGGCAACTCGATATTGATCGAGATCCGGTCGGCATGCCGTCCGGCGAGATCGATCAGCGCCGGATCGGCGTCCGGGATCGTCTTCAGGTGGATATAGCCACGGAAGTGGTGATCCTCGCGCAGCGATCGCGCCACCTCGGCCATCTGCTCCATCGTATAGTTGGACGACTTGATGATCCCCGAGGACAGGAACAGTCCTTCGATATAGTTGCGCCGGTAGAAGGCGAGCGTCAGGTCAACCACCTCCTGCCCCGTAAACCGCGCGCGGCGGACATTCGAGCTCTTGCGATTGATGCAGTAATGGCAATCGAAGATGCAGCTGTTGGTCAGCAAAATCTTGAGCAGCGAGATGCAGCGGCCGTCGGGCGCATAGGCATGGCAGATGCCCATCCCCTCGGTCGAGCCAATACCGTTCGCCTTGCCGGCCGAGTCCCGCTTGCTGGTGCCGGAAGACGCACAGGACGCGTCATATTTGGCGGCATCCGCAAGGATTTCGAGCTTCTGGCGCGTGTCGAGCTGGGCCATATGTTCGATGTATGTTCTACATCAGCCCTTGTCCAGCTCGGCCCGCGAAACAATCCCGCGGCTGCCCTCCGCGGGACCGAAGCTCAATGGGTAGACTGCACCGCGCTTGCCGGCAGGTCCGCCGGCAGCAGCGGCCGCTCGCCATCGCCGACGATGGCGAAGGCCGACCAGTAATAAGGATGCGACGTGTTGGCATCGTCCATCAGGCCGATCTGCGCCTTGCGCATCGCGGTCGCCATCGGCGTGCCCGGCGGCGCGGTGAACAATCCGGTGATCAATCGCTTGGTGGCGTTGAAGTCGTCCGGCACCGGCCAATGGCTGGCGATCACCGTCCGGGCGCCCGCGCCGACGAAGGCGCGGACCAGGCCATCGAGCGCGAAATTACCGCCCGTGGTGACGCCGGCCTCGCGCGTTGCCGAAACCGTCGCCATGCCCGCGGTGTCGCAGGCCGACAGCACGACGACATCCGCGTCGAGCTTGAGGTCGAAGATTTCCTTGAACGACAGCAGCCCGTCAGAGGTGCCGCCACCGAACGAGGTGAGCAGCGCCGGCCGTGCCGGGCATTCGGGGCGCGGCGCCGTGACGAGGCCATGGGTCGCGAAGTGGATGATCCGATAGTCGGAGAGGTCGGTGCGGCCCTCGATCGTCGAATCCGAGAAATCGGCCCCGGTGATCAGCGCGGACTTGTCCTTGCCGATGATACCGCTCGCCAGGAACAGTTCGGACGACGAGATCGGGTTGTTCCAGTTGCTCAGCGGCCAGGCGCAGCTGTCGGCCATCGCCGGCGGCGGCACGAAGAACGGATTCAGCGCCGGTCGGGCATTTTCGCCCAGGCCGATATAGCCTTTCGTTCCCTTTGACCCGGCCACGCCGCGCCCGTCGACGAAGGAACGCGGGCTCACCACAGTCGAGATATCGCGATCGCGGCCCAGCCAGGCGATGCCGCGGAAATCGAAATCGTCGGCATTCGGCTTCTTGAGGCGGGCGAGATAGGCATCCACCCCGCCCTGCTCCATCGGCAGCAGATTGGCGGGAAGCTGCAGCAGGGGGCCGTCGGGCTCCCATATGAAATTGGTGACCTGGTGGATCTCGGCGTCGACCGGTCCCATCAGCGACACGTAGAGCTTGCGCGCCAGTACCACGTCGAACGGATAGGTCGCGACCTGACCATTCTCGACCTTCACGACCGAGTCGCGGATCTGCGCGACGATGTCCTCGAGCTGCTTGGTCGTGACATCGAGCTTCCAGGCGCGGGCGACATCCCTGGTGACGAACATCGCATAGGCGTCCTGCGACACCAACGTGACCTTGTAATAGCCGTCGCCGGGACGGAGCGCCTTCTGCAGCTCGTCGACCTGCATCGTGGCCGGCGACAATACCCGATAGCGGGGGAATTGCGCGAGCTTCGACTGGAGCACGGTCTGGTCGCGCGAATAGCGCGCGAGCCGCGCCTGCGCATCGAGCAGCGCCGGCTTGTCGGCAGGATTGGGATTGGCCGAGAATTTGGCGATCTCTCCGGTCGCGCGGGCGATGTAGCGCGACAGCGTCACCGACTGGCGGAAGAGGCTGGCCGCCTCGTCGTCGCCGCCCGACAGCTCGCGGGCGAGCAACGCCTGGGTCTGGGCGATGCCGGGGCGCAGCATCACCTGGCTCGCGCCGAACATCTGTGCCACCGCCTTGGGGTCGCTCGCGGCGCGTTCGGCCAGCAGCCGGAAATAGGGCCGCAGCAGCGAGCGGATCGAGCTCATTGCGCCGGGGAGATTCTCCGCCGCCGAGATCACTTCGCCATATATCGTGGCAGCGCGATCGCCCTGGCCGTGGCGGCTGAGGAAGCCGGCGAAGCGCGCCTTCGCGCCGAGCGAGATGGCGGTGTTGGGATGCTGGATCTCCACCACCTGCAGCGCGTCGGCATAGAGCCGCTCGGCTTCGGCTATGTTGCCTTCGGCCTCCGCCACCAGCGCCAGCTCGCTCTGGATGCCGGAGCGCAGCCAGCCGGTGCTGTTGAGCTTGCCCTCGCGCACGCCCTGCATGGCGGTAACGGCCTGGGCGAAGCTTTCGCGGGCCTTGGCGTAATCCTTGCCGATGCGATAGGCGACGCCGCGCAGCTGCAGTGCCTGCGCATCGAGGATCTGCGCGCGCTCGAACGGCTGCAGCTGCCCATCCAGGGCACCGCCCAACTCGCTCATCTGCTTGTTCTCGCGGTTGAGATCTTCGGCGACATCGTCCGGAATTTCGCCGCCGGCCAGCTTTGCGTCGGCTTTGGCCTGCACCTCGATCTCGGCGACGGGCTTCGACAGTTCGGCGACCGCTTCCTTGATCCGGTCCTGGTTGAGATTGTGGATCGCGTGGAAGTTGCGCAGCATGCGGCCGGTGACCGGATCGGCCAGCGCGCTCGGCGTCGAGGCGCGGACGAACAGCGACTCCGCGGCCGAGAAATTGCGCTGGTTCGATTCCTGCAGCGCCTGGTTGGCGAGATATTCCGACAGCCGCGTGTCTGCGCGCGGACCGGTGGAGTCGCGTTCGACCAGCGCTTCGAAGAACTCGGAAGCCTCGGCATAGGAGCCGTCATTGTTGCGCGAATACGCCTCGGCCAGCGCGCTGTCGCTGTCGAGCGCACCCGCCTGGACGCGGGCGAAGGCCGCCGGGTCGCCGGCCGACGTCGTGGCGACCTGCACTTCGCCCTTGACGATGGCATCGGCGACGATCGTGCGCAGGCCGAGCTGCAGCGCGCTGTCATAGCCGCCCAGCCCGTCGGCGATATAGACGGTGTTGCCCTTGCTATAAGCATAGCTCTTATAGGCGAGCTGGTTGGTCGGATCGATGCATTCGCTCGCCTGGACATTGCCGAGCCCGCCGATCGCAACGCTGGTCGGCGCCTCGCACTTCAGCGGCGTGTCGGCATTGGCGGCGACGCGCGCGACCGGATCGTCCTTGCCCTTGCGCAGCGCGAACAGCCGCCCGACGGGTGCCGCCGCATCACGGCAGACGATCCGGTAGCCGCGATCGAACATGTTCACCAGATTGGGGCTGACCGCGCGGTTCTGCGCGGTGCACAGCACGCCGGACGATCCGATCCGGAAGCTGTTGCGCAGCGACAGCCCACCCGGCTGCGTCGCGGCGGGCGCCGTCACCGGGGCACTGAGCGCCAGGGTGGCGAGAAAAGCCGCACCGAGGCCAAGACGATTAGCACGCATTACTGACCCCCTCCCGGCGTCTCGCCGAGACCATCCTCTCCCGACCACAAGCTGCTGTTGCCGCTGCTCGTGACCGGCGTGTCGATCTGCTGACCCGTCGAGCCGATGTTGCTCGTATCGACCAGCACATTGGCGCCGCTGACAGCGCCGCCGGAGCCGCCGGTGCTCGCGCTCTCGCTGCTCTCCTCGTCGCCGCCCTCGTCGGCGCTACTGTCGCCGCCGCTGTCGTCGGCGCTCGCGCTGCTGCTGCTGCTCGACGCGGCGGCATCGCTGGCGCTGCCGCCATCCGATCCGCCGCCGCCGCCACCATCGGCGCCGGCGTCGGACGAACTGCTGATGCTGCCGCCCGCGACGCGGGTTCCGGTTAGCGATGACTGGATGCTCGAGGTGATCTTGTCCGTCTCCATCGACACCGTCTCGACCACTTCGGGGTCCTCCGTCACCGGCGGCGGCGGGGGAGGGGGCGGTGGAGGCGGCGGAGGCGGAGGCGGTGGCTCTACCGGCGGTGGCGGCGACACCGGCGGCGGCGAAACAGGGGGTGGCGACACCGGCGGCGGCGGAGACACAGGCGGTGGCGACACCGGCGGCGGCGACACAGGCGGGGGCGGCGATACTGGCGGGGGCGACACGGGCGGCGGAGGCGGCGATGTGACCGCGCCGCATGGATCGCCATTCACGGTGCAGTTCGCCGGCAGGACGAGGGCGGTTGCAGGACTGGCGCTGAAGCTGATGCCCGCCGCCCCGTTCTCGACGAAGTCGCCGACGAAGGTGATCGTACCGTTTGTCGCCGAAACCGCGCTCGAGTTGCTCGAAGCGGTGTCGCCGGGTGCGAACAGGCTGGTCGTGCCATTGACGCGCAATGTGCCGCCGGTGGTCGTGATATTGAACCAGCCGGCCGTGGTGGACCCGGTGTTCCCACTGCCCTTGCTGCCCGAAGCTTCGGCGAAGAGATCGCCGATATCGATCGAGCCGAGCTGCGACGGATCACTGAACCGCGCTGCCGCCAGCAGCTCGACATGACCGCCAGCGCCGGTACCCGCGGCGCCGGCCGTTCCGGCCGTTCCGCCGGTCCCGCCGCTGGGGGCAGCGCCGCCGGGGCCGCCGGCGCCAAGCTGGCCCGCAGCATAAAGACCGACATCGCCAGCCTCCATCGAGGCGCCGAGGCCCAGGAGCCGCACGATTCCGCCGATGGCATTGCCGCCCGGCCCGCCATCGGTGCCATTGATGATCACCTCGGGGCTGTTGCCGGCTGCGGGCGTGTAGATACCGTTCGCGCCATTGCCGCCATCGCCGCCGACCCCGACCGCATAGGCGAGGACATTTCCGAAAAGGCTGTCGCCGGCCGCGGTCCCGCCCGCGGTGCCGCTGACCGTGCCGAACTGGATAAATCCGCCCTGGCCGCTGCCGCCGCCGCCGCCAATGGCGACGGTCGAACTCTCGCCGTTATTGCCGCGGCCGCCGTCGCCGCCGAAGCCGAAGGCGTTGAGGGTAGTATCGCCCATGTCGAGATGGCCGTTACCCGAATGGGCCACGGCGAGGATGTTGCCGCCGAAGCCGTCACCGCCGTGGCCGGCCGGCATCCCGTCGACGACGGCGTCTCCGCCTATCCCGGCATAAGCGGAAACATCGACATAGGTGCCGTCGGCCGTGATCGTACCCGGTGCACTGCCGGTGTAGGAGAGTATTTCGGCATAACCGCCATAGGCGTCGCCAGCGCGGCCGATCTGGCCGTTGCCATTATGCTCGCTATAACCGCCCTCGCCGACGGCTCTGAGGACGAGTCCGCCACCGTAGGAACACTCGACGCAGCCCGCCCCGTTTAAGGTGATCGAACCAGCGGTGGCGTTGGCGAACGCACCGCCGAAGGTGTTCTCGCCGGGTGCCCCGCCATAGCCGATGCCGCCGGTGTTGCCGTCGCCGCCATAGCCGCCGGCATAGGCTGTCGCATTGTCGCCGATCACCATGGTGCCGCCGATCACCTCGAAGCCAGCCGTTCCGCCACGGCCAACGCCGCCGGTGCCGAAGCTGGAATTGGCCGCGCTGCCGATGTGCTGATAACCGCCCCCGCCGCCACGCCCTTCGGCAGACAGATACACAGTGTCATCGGCGTTGAGCGTGCCGCCCGCCGTCCGCACCGACAGGACCGATCGGCCGCCATTGCCGACGCCGCCGGCGACAAGCCCATTACCGCCAGTGCCATCCGCATAGAAATATAGGCTGGAATGGATATTGAGCGTGCCCGCGCCGTTGCCTGCCAACAGGTCGCCGCCCTTGCCGATACCGCCCGTCGCGCTGCCGCTGGTGCCGCCATCAGCGCTGCCATCGACATAGATGCTGCCGTCGATCGTCGTCACCGCGCTGTTGCCGGCCCGGATGAAGCTGGTGCCGCCGGTGGCATTGCCGCCGTTGCCGCCCCGCAGGTTCGAGCCGCCGCGCGCGTAGACGTACACGTCGAGCCCGCCGTGGAGATAGACCGATCCGGTGCCGTCGTTGAGGAGTGAGAACGACCCGCCCGAGGCATCGCCACCTCCGCCAGAGCCACTCGATATATCGGCATATGCCGATATATCGGTCGAGCCGTACAGGCTCACGGTGCCTGCGTCCTGGGTGAGTATGCCGGCCGATCCGGCACTCGAATTGCCGGCCGCGCCGCTTTGATAGGCACTGCCGCCCCTGGCGTCGGCGCCAAGATAGACCGACACATTGTGGGTCGCGTCACCAAGGTTGATCGCTCCGCCAATCGCGAAGATCTCGACATGCCCCTTGAGCGAGCCGTTCGGGGGAAGCACCGACGTCGCGGCGCCGCCGCCGGTCGCCCCATTGCCGCCCTGCGCGTTGGCTTCGAGGTCGATCGAGCCCTGGGTCACGTTGAGCGTTCCGCCGGTTGCGGCCTGGATGCTGACATAGCCGCCCTGCCCGGCCCCGCCCTGACCGCTGCCGCTGCTCCCGCCCGCGCCGCTGGCATCGAGATCGATGCCGCTGTTGGCGGTGATCGTTCCCGACGCTCCGGCGAGGACGACGACGGTGCCGCCCTGGCCGCTGCCGCCATTGCCGCTTGTCTCGGGAGTTCCGCCATAGCCGCCGGCATCGGCTGTGAACCCGCCGTTGAAGGTCATCGCGCCGCCGCTATTGGCGACGAGGTTGATATTGCCGCCGGTGCCGTTCTGGCTCCCATGTCCCTGGCCCTGGGCGTTCAGCGTCACATTGCCGCTGAAGGTGAGCGACCGGCCGCTTCCGCTCGCGATCAGGGTGATATCGCCTCCGGTCGCGGGGTTGCTGATCGACGACGCGGTGGTGTTGACGCTGAGCGTGCCGTTGAAGGTCGCAGATTGACCCGCGGCCGTGTCGATGCCTACCGGGGCGCCAAAGCTATGGATGACGGTGTTTCCGCCGAACGAGCCGCCCGATATCAGGAGGCCACCCGTCGCCAGGATGTCCGTGCTCCCGGCGAATGTCCCATTGGCAAGCGTGAGCCCCGAGCCTTTGCCGGTGAGCTTCGTGACATCATCGTCGAACATGCCGTTGTTGATCGTCGTCGCGGCGCCGCTGACCACGAGATTTGTTTCGCTCGGCAATGGCGCATCGGCGGAAAATCTCGGATTCGACCAGGTCAGCACGTCCTTCGTCTGAAGATAGACCGGCCCGCTGAAGTCTCCGCCGCTGATCTGAGCGACCGTCCCGGACGCGCCGGCGGATGCGGCTCCCACCGCGCCGATCGTCGTTCCGTCGACGTCGCGCCCTGCCGACAGAACGATGCCCTGGGGGGTCTGCTCGGCGCCGGACGCAACCTGGAAACCCATCGTGCCGCCGGTCAACAGCATCGAAATCGCGGTGTTCTTGGGGATTGCCACCAGATAGATACCGCGACGCGTCGCATCGAGCTGGACGTTCGAGATGGTGCTGCCGCTATGCGTGATCGCGTTGGCGACGCTGGTTCCGCCGCCCAGCGGAACGGTGATGTCGAACAGGTCGTCATGGCCGATAACCGAAGCCTGGGTCGCCGCCACATAGCCGACGCTGCCGCCCGCGTTGACGCTGCCGGCCTGAACGATCTGCGGCGCCACGACGATGAAATAATTGTCGGTATGGATGCTCGCGCCCGACATGATCTGGACGGCCGCGGTGGCGGCGCTGACGCCGGTATAGACGCCCTGCACCGTGATCGGGCTCTGCGGGTCCTGGGGATCGTCAGGCGCCAGCACGACGTCGGGCGAGCCCAGCGAGGCGACCGGCGCGGTGGTCAGGAACAGCCCGCCCACATCGAACGAACCCGTGCTGCCGATCAGGATGCCGCCGGGGCTGTAGAACCAGACATCGCCCCCGGGGATCAGCGCGCCCGAACCATCGCGAACTCGCGAGATGACCGAACCGTTCAGCGAGACTCCGCGCGTCGAGTCGGTGGGCAGGAAGCGATTGAGGACGGTGAAGCCGCCTTGGTTCCCGCTCTGCTCTTGGAAGGTCGCGGTCGTGCCCGACGGCATGACGTTGATCGTGCCGGTGCCCGCCTCCGCGCTGGTCGTCGGCGTCCAGTCGATGATCGCGGTCGGGGCGGTGATGGTGATGGTGTCGCTGTTGAGCGAGCGCGAGATCGAGTAACCCGTGCCGCTCAGCGACGCCGGATCGGCGTCGAAAGCGCCGGTTATGTTAACCGCCAGCGCCTCGCGCGTCGGCATCGCCAGGATGGTCGCGACCGCCAGCAGCGAGGTGAGCGTCCGGCTACGCATGCGGCGCATGCGGGTGCGCTCGACAGCGAACGGATCGAGGACCGACGGGATCTTACGCATTACTGGTCACTCCAAGGCCACAGCTTGGTGGTAAGGGATACGAGGAATCGTGGGTCATGGTTGCGCGTCTGCAGCCCCGCTGCTTCGAGCGGTACGGCGACCGTGCCCTCGATCCGGAAGCGGTTGTTGAGCACCGCGCGCAGGCCCGCGCCGACCGAAACCAGCCGATCGGAATCGGGAGTCCCGACGGGCAACGCCGACCGGGTCGCGGCCTTGATCCATGTCCAGGCCACATCGGTGAAAGCGAAGGGCAGCACCGAGAGATTGACCTTGGGGAGCGGCGCGACGCGCGGCAGGCGCAGCTCGATGCTGCCGCCGGCGCCGCTGTCGCCGATGATCGTCCCCGGATCATAACCGCGGCCGACCGAGAAATTGCCGCCCGAGAACTGCTCGAAGCTGAGCAGCGGCGAGAAGGAATATTGCGCGCGCGGCATCACCGCGAGCCAATAGCCTTTGCCGAGATTGAGCTCCGCGGAGGCCGAGGCGCGGATCAGTGTCGAGGTCGGATCGCCATAGAGCCGGCTTGGCTGCGGCAGCGGCAGCGACGACGTCGACGCTGATCTCGGCACGCGCTGGTTGGCCCCGAATATATCCAGCCCTTGCCGGAATTCGAGCGAGCCCGAGGACCGCCAGCGCGGCACGCGGCGCTCCGAGACATCCGCCGCGTCCATATCGAGCCGCAGGAAGCCGACGCGCAGATGATCGCGGTTGAAGTCGAGCGCGTTGATCTTCACCGTCTGGTTCAGATAATCGAGCCCCGCCGAACCCAACAGGCTGAAGCCCTGAGTGCGCACGATCGGATAGCGGATCTCTCCGGTCGCGAACAGGGTGCGGGCGGTAAGCTTGAGGGGCCTGCCGCTGGCGTCGGGATCGACCGTCGGCTTCGACCAGGCATAGGTGAGATTGCCGCCCAGCGTAAGGCCTTCGCCGCCCAGCCGAAGATCATAGCCGAGCTGCGCGACCTGCTGCTCCTTGAAGTCGGCGGTGCTCGACACAGAGGCGGTCAACCGGTCGCCGCCGAGCAGGCCATAGGCTTGCGCGGAGAGCGCGCCGGTCCAGCGGCCCGAGCTGTGCGACGAGAAATTCTGCAGTCCGGCGCTGGCCTCCAGCGGCGTGTGGACCACGCTGACGTCGCCGACCAGCTCGCCGGGCGCGCCGCCCGCCGGCTTGAGCGACAGCCGCACCTCATAGCCCGGAAGGTCGCGCGCGAGCAGCAGGTAGCGCTCGGCGACGTAGCGGTTGAATATCTTCTCCTCGGTCAGGTGCGACAGATAGCCGGCCAGCAGATGTTCAGCCTTGCCGGCATTGCCACGCACGCGGATCGCCACGATCTTCGCGAACAGCACCTCGAATTTGACGACGCCATTCTCGATGCGCTGCACCGGCACCTGCACCGCCGCGAGGTAGCCCTTGCGGCGCAGCTCGGTCGCGGCGGCGTCGCGGATCGTGCAGATCGTGCTGATGGGGCGGTCGGGGCCGAGCAGCTGCGCGTAGCTCTGCTTGAGCTCTTCCGGACTAATACCCTGGAGATTGTTGAACTCCGCGCCGGTGATCGTAACCTTGATGTCGGCATAAGCCGGTGCATCGAGGGCGCAGGGGGCGCGTTCGATATCACCGTCGATCTTCAGCCGGGCCGAGCGCGGTGCCTGCTCCTGCGGACGCCGGTCGATTTCTTCGCGGGTGGGCGCAATTTGTTGCGCAGTCGGAGCGACGGGAGCCGGAGCAGTCTGTGCCCAGGCGGCCGTGTTCGGCATAGATGCCAGAAGCAGCGCCGTGAAGGCTGCTGCCGAGAAGAGCGACGTACGCAAAAACCCCCCCGTATAGCCCTGATCAGCGAACCCCATCGCCGAAGACCGGTTCTTAGCCTTGCTTACATCGATTGTCATGGACAATCATCAATCCCACAATGACTTGCATGGCATGTGATCGCTATCACGCGCAGCATTTCCGGACTTCATCGCGCAGCGTTCAGCACTGCTTTGTCTCGTCGCTTGCAAATCTCCGCACTGAAGGCCGCTCGTTGCTGCACCGCAACCAAATCCTTGCGGAAAGGACGGGCTGCGTCTAGAGGCGCCGACGCGACAGGATCCCGGCAACGGGAAAAGGGAATTTGGAAGCGGGGCTCGCCCCGCCGGCCCAAGCTGCCCCCGCAACTGTGATCGGATAGCGATCGCCCCAATTCGCGTCACTGGCCACCTTCGGGGGGCTGGGAAGGCCGGGGCGATTGCCGGGACCCGAGAGCCAGGAAACCTGCCCGTCGCGGTCGTTCCATCATGCGGGCGGGGTGCACCACATGAACGAGGCGAAACCTCGCGTGACGACGTTCGACTGAGGTCGTGCGCGGCGGGGGCGTTCTCCATCACCACCGCGCAGGACCCCATTGGCTTGATCCATGGGAGGAAAATCCATGCGGACGTTCAATACCTGCCTCATCGCGGCACTGGCGCTTCTGCCCGCCGCCGCCCATGCCGAAGACAGCGCCGACAGCGCCGACACCATCGTGGTGACGGCCGCGCGCTACGACCAGAAAATCTCCGAAGTCGGCAAGTCGATCAGCGTGATCGGCCTGCCTGAGATCGAGCAGCGCCAGACGCTGTCCGTGGCCGAGCTGCTGCGCACGATGCCCGGCGTGACCATCCAGAGCAACGGCGGCGACGGCGCCTTCACCAGCATCTTCATCCGCGGCGCGGCGAGCGAGCAGACGGTGGCGCTGGTCGACGGCGTCAAGATCAACGATCCGGCATCGCCGGGCGGCGGGTTCAACTTCGCCGACCTGCTGACCGACAATCTCGAGCGCATCGAAGTGCTGCGCGGTCCGCAATCGGTGCTGTGGGGGAGCCGCGCGATCGGCGGCGTCGTCAACATCATCACGCGGGAGCCGACCGACGCGCTCAGCTTTCGCGCGACCGCCGATTATGGCCGCTATGATCATGGCCATGTCAGCGGTGCGGTTGCCGGCAAGGCGGGCCCGGTCGGCTTCAGCGCCGGCGCAGGCTATCTGACGACCGATGGGATTTCGGTGGCCGACAGCGGCACCGAGCGCGACGGTTATCACCTGTTCGGCGCAAACCTGAAGACCGTCACGAAGATCAGCGACGCCGTGTCGATCGACCTGCGCGGCTATTATACCAAGAGCAAGGTCGACCTCGACGGCCTCCTGCCCGATTTCAGCTTCGGCGATACGGCGGAATATCAACGCCAGCAGCAAGCGGTAGGTTATGCCGGGCTCAACACAGCGCTTTTCGACGGGCGGCTGAAAAACCGCCTCGCCGCTGCCTATACGCTGGTCGACAGAGCCACCTATGATCTCGCGGCGACACGTCCGAAGAACTTCGATGCGCGGGGTCGCAACCTGCGCTTCGAATATCAAGGCGTTGCTGATCTCGGCATTGCCGAGGCGACTTTCGGCGCCGAGCATGAACAGGAGCGCTTCCGCACTATTAGTGACTATTCGTTCCAGCCAGCGCCCATGCGTGCGGTCGCGAAGGCCAATACTGACAGCGTTTATCTCGACCTCCATGCCCGACCAGTCAAAGGTCTCAATCTCGGCGCAGGTGTCCGGTACGACGATCACAGCGGTTTCGGCCATGCCACCACGATGAGCGCCGACATCGCCTACAGTCCCAATAGCGGCCGGACCACGATCCGGGCCAGCTATGGCGAAGGCTTCAAGGCCCCATCGCTCTATCAACTCTACGGCGACTATGGCTTCCTTGATCTCCAGCCGGAAAAGGCCAAGGGCTGGGACGCCGGAATCAGCCAGTCGCTGATCGGCGACAGCCTGGCGGTCAGCGCGACCTGGTTCAACCGTCGGGTCACGAGCCAGATCGACTTCGATCTCGGCACCTTCACCTATGCCAATATCGCGCGCGCGCATGCCGAGGGCGTCGAGCTGGAACTGCGGATCGCACCGGCCACCAATTTTCTGGTGACCGCCAATTACAGCTTCACCAATGCCCGCAACCGGGAACGCAGCGATCCCAATTTCGGCAAGCAGCTGGCGCGCCGGCCGCGGCAGAGCGTCAATGTCGCCGCCGACTATGACTGGTCGTTCGGGCTGAAGACGGGAGCGACGATCACCCATGTCGCCAAGAGCTTCGACAATGCCGCGAACACGCGCAGGCTCGGCGACTATGTGCTGGTCGACGTGCGCGCCACCATGCCGATCACAGAGGCGGTCGAGCTGTTCGCGCGGGTCGAAAACCTGTTCGACGAACAGTATGAAACGGCCACCGGCTATGGCCAGCGCGGGCGCGCCGCTTATGGCGGAGTACGGCTCCGCTACTGACAGGATGACAGGGCCGGCAGCGGGGGATGCTGCCGGTCCTGTCAGCCACGTCGAGCGGATATGATGTCACGGGGCTGCTCCGAATGGGGGGGAGGAACAGCCTGGCCGCAGATGCCGACGCAGCATCCGTAGCATAGGAGTTGGCAGCAGGCGCTCGCATTGCGTGGATCTACTATCCGGGAAAGCCCCTACCCGGTATCGATCCGCCCTGGACTCGATCCCGTTCGAATTGAACCGGATCGAGTCCATTTCTCCTTGTGCTGCCGTGATTTCCGGGTCGTCAGGTGATTCCATCCGGCTCGAATCACTCTAGAATCCGTTTGCCGTCACTCAGGCTGCGGCCGTCTCGGGCCAGGCGGCGATCGCCGCCGTCCGCATCGCGGCGAGAATCGACGGCGCATCGAGTGCCGCCAGCGCCCGGGCGCGGTGTATTTGGACGGCGCGCGGGTCCAGGTTCATGGCGCGCGCCATTTCCTGGTTGGTCTCGCCTGCGATCAGCCCCGCCAATATCTCCGCCTCGACAGCGCTGAGGCTGGCGATCCGCGCTTTCGCTTCAGCCACCAGGTCCGACGGCTCGACCCCGCGTTCGAGCAGGTGGAAGCCACGGGCGAGGGCATCGAGCAACGGCCGCATTTCGTGCGGCTTGTGCAGGAAATCGACGGCGCTCGCCCGGAACGCCTCGACCGCGGCACCAAGATCGCCGCAGCCGCTCACGACGATCATGCGAAACCGGTCGACGCGTTGGGACAGCGCCTGCATCGCCGCGTCGGCGCTGACACCGTCCAGCTGCAGGTCGAGCACAACACAGCCTGGCTGCAGCGTGTCCAGCGCCTCGATGAAGGCATGGCCACTGCGATATTCGCGGCATTCATATCCGCCATGCGCCTGGATCAGGCTGACGACGGACGCCCTGACCACCGCCTCATCGTCGAGGACGTAGACAATCCGGTGTGCCGTCACGGCGTATCCGCGGTCATTCGTGCCCGATCCTCGATTAAAACCCCTGTCTTTCTAGAGAGTTACCTTGAAATATCGAGAGCGCAACAACAAAATCGGAAAAAGATCATATCCCTGCCGAAACTTTCTTCTTTTCGTTGTTCGGCCCCATGAGGAGGGAAAGCTTTTCCTGAACGAAGGCCAGTTGGAGGACGGTATCTCCGATAGCGTTGCAAGTAGATGATCGTCCGCCAACGCGACCTATGTCCATCATAACTGTTTTGATTGTTATATTGGATGCCATCGGCATCAAACAGAGAAATTATATTATAATCATTGCCCATATAAGCCGGATATCTACGGCATTTGCGGGTCTTTTCCTTGCAGTGTGAGATCGGCCGCCCCGGGCTCTTGCTGCGAGCGCGACATCGCCCCACCCGCGCGCTCGCCAATGCTCAGGAGCTTTTCCTGTGGCCCGGCCGTCATGGAAACGCGCCGTTAACGGGTTTTCGCGTAGCTCTGCTTATGGGCTGCGATGCCTGGCAACGGGAAGACGCACGTGTGCAAGACGATATTGACGGTGGACGACTCCCCCAGCATCCGGATGCTGTTGCGTTTCGCCTTGACCGGACAGGGCTATGCCGTCGCCGAAGCCGAGGATGGGAGGGCCGCGCTCGAATGGCTCGCCGCCAATGCACGGCCCGACCTGATGATCACCGATATCAACATGCCGCGCATGGACGGCTTCGATCTGGTCGAGACGGTTCGCAGCCAGGGGCCCCACAGCGACATGCCCATCCTCGTGCTCACCACCGAGAACTCGGCGGAGAAGATGGCGCGCGCCACCCATGCGGGGGTCGAGGGCTGGATCGTCAAGCCCTTCGATCCGGCACAGCTCGTCTCGGCGATCCGCGAGGCAACGCATTGACGCGGCGCAGCCCGACCGCCACCGGCACGCCGCTGGATCATCGCCGCCGCATTGCCGACACCCTCTGACGGAGGAACCGCTCGATGACCTCGATCAGTCAGGACGCCTTGCTTGCGATGCTCGCCGAAGAACTCGAGACGGCACGCGAGCAGCTGGAGGCGCTCGGCGTCGCGCTCATCTGCGATAGCGACGTTACGGCGCGCCACATCACCCATCTCCAGGCGCTCGACCATGTCGGCCAGCGCTGCGCCTCGATCGCGGCGATCCTGCGCGCCGAAGACCGGCACGCCGCCACCCACGCCGCACCGCTCGACAGCATCGCCGCGCGCCTCGCCGTGCTGGTCGCCGCCGCATAAAGCGTTTTCCAGTCAGGTGGAATCACCTGACGACCTGGAAATCGCGGCCGGCGCCCTCGAACAGTGCAATCAGCTGCGGTGCGATCCTGGCGATGTCGTGCCGCGCTTCGACGCGCCTGCGCCCCTCCCGGCCCATGTCCGCCAGCGCGGCGGGGCTGGCGTCCATCGCCGACCGGATCGCCGCCACAAGCCCCTTGGCGTCGCCCGGCGCAACCAGCCAGCCGCATCGCGCGTCGACCAGCTCGGGGATGGCGGCGATGCTGGTCGTGATCACCGGGCGGCCCATCGCGAACGCCTCCATGATCGCGATCGGCAAGCCTTCGGCGTGGCTGGGCAGCAGCAGCGCCCTGGCCTCGCCGATCCGGCGGAGCACCTCGGCATTGCTGCGCCAGCCGAGCAGCGCGATTCGGCCGCGGGTGCCGGTGCTCGCGATCTGGTTCTCCACCGCGGCCCGGCTTTCGCCATCGCCGATCAGCATCACCGACAGGCCAGGATGATCCTCCGCCACCGCCGCGACCGCCGCGGGAATTTCGACCTGCCCCTTTTGCGGACAGAGCCGACCGACGCTGAGAAGCTGATCGCTGATCGACGGCGGGCCGGGCGTCACGGGATAGTCCAGCAGGTCGAGGCCGCAGGCTATCACGCTGATGCGGCTCCATAACCGCTCGGGCAGTTCGCGGCGCAGCCGGTCGCGGCAATAGCCGCTGATCGCGACCACGGCGGCGGCATGCTCGACCTTCTTGGTGAGGCTGTTGGCGGCGAAATTCTCGAGTTCGTCCGGGCCGTGGACCGTGAAGCTGTAGCCCGGCCCGCCGAGCAGGCGGCACAACATCGCCACGGCCGCGGCGTTGGTCGAGAAATGGGCGTGGAGATGATCGATGCCGAGAGCGGCGCAGCGCCGCGTCAGCCGGATCGCCTGCGCGAGATAGGCGGCATGACGGACGAAGCCGCCACCCGCCGCGCGGCGCATCGCGCCGGCCGCTCGAAACGCCTTCCCGAAAGCGCGCGGATGGACGGCGGCGTAGCAGGCCATGCCGGCGACCAGCCGCACCGCCTTGCCGGTCAGCAGATATTCGGTGCGGCCGCGCTCCTCGATGTCGTGCGGATCGACCAGCTGTTCGGACCAGGCGCGCACCGCGAAGCGCTTGACCGGCACCCCTGCCCTCTCGATCGCGGCGATCTCGCGCCGGATGAAGGTCGTGCTGGTCATCGGATAGCTGTTGAGGAGATAGGCGAGCTTCATTCGCGCCGCGCCTGCTCGATCAGGCGCACGACCGCGAGCATGCGCTCATGGGTGACGACCGGGCTCTCCACGGCGCCCGCGCGGACCAGCGCCGAGAAATGCTCGACCAAATGCATATGGATCGCGCCCGCATGGGGAAGCCAGCCACCGCCGAAGCGGCCGGCGATGTCGCAGAGCCGCCCGACCGCCGGATTCTGCCGAAACCGGCGCCAGCGGCGGGACGGTGCCGGTCGCCGCATCGGCAGGACGTTGAAGCGTTGCGCGCTCAGCAGTGGCGGCGCTACTTCGACCGCACCGGCATCACCGGCGATCCACAGGCTGTTGTCGAGCAGCATGCCGAACGAAATGGCAAGATCCGACCGGCTGCCACTGGCATGGTGCAAGGCGAAGCGCGCGGCGACGTCGACGCCCTGGGCATCGCGCTCGACGGTCGCCTCGCCGCGCTCGACCGGCCCCAGCGCGATCAGCGCCAGCAACAGCGGATAGACCGCGCGATCGGCCAGGACGCCGCCATCGCCCTCGAACAGGCGCGGGTGGGACGCCCTCGAAATCGGGTAGCCGAAGCTGGCTTCGAGTTTGCGAAGCCTGCCCAGCCGCCCCGACCGGGCGACCTCCAGCGCCGCAGCGACCGCCGGCAGGAAGGGCGTCGGGACCGCCTCCATATAGAGGAGGCCCTTTTGCCGCGACAACGCCACGACCTGCTCGGCCTCGCCGACGCTCATGGCGAAGGGCTTCTCGCACAGCACTGCCTTGCCGGCTTCGAGCGCCGCGATCGACCGGGCCGCATGATCGCGGTTGCGCCCGGCTATATAGACGGCGTCGGCCGCATCTTCGCCGGCATCGCCGATCAACCCCCGCATCGTCGCCGCCATCCGGCCGCGGCCCTGCACGGCAAAGCGCACCGGCGGCATCAGCCTCCCCAGTCCATCGGCGCCATCGGTGCGAAGCCGGTGCGCATCTCCTGCTCGCCGCCCGCCTGCATCGCGAGCGAAACCTCGGTCAGGTGAAGCGCGAAATCCCCAGCCAGCCGGGGCGTGGCCCCTTGTGCGATCGCGCGCGCCATCTCGGCCACGCCGAGCGCGAAGTTCATCGAGGCCGCGCCGCGCCGCCCGACCATCGGGTGACCCGAACCGGACGGTCGAACCCGGGTCGCGAATGGGCTGTTGATCAGCCGCCGCCGGATCACATGGCGCCGGCGCACCCGCACCGCCGCGCCATTGGCCCAGGCTTCGTCGATCTCGAGCACGCCATCGTCGCCGAAGATGCGCAGCCGGTGATCATGGCGGGCGACGATCGAGCAGGTCAACCGCGCCACCATGTCATCGAAGAACAGGCTGGCCGAGCTATAATCCGGCGTGTGGTGCCCTGCCCCCGTCTGTGCCGTGTCGAGCACCCGCGCCGATCCGGCGACCAGCCGGCGCACCGGGCCGAACATCGCCATCAGCCAGCCGAGATAATAACCGGCATGTTCGAGCGTGCAGCCGGTGGCGAACTCGTCCGCGGCCGGCCAGGGCGCGCCGCTGGCCGAGCGCCAGCTGCGATAGGGCGACGCCGGCAGGAAATCATCGTCGAGCTCGGCATAGGCGAGCCTCGGCTTCCCGATCCGTCCCGCCCGCAGCGCGCCCCAAGCGGTCTGCGCGGCCTGGCCGAGCAGGCTGCACGGCGCCGAGGCGAGATGCAGGCCCCGCGCCGCCGCTCGCGCGACCAGGTCCTCCGCTTCGGCCATCGACAGGGCGAGCGGCTTTTCACACCAGACATGGATGCCGGCGTCGAGCGCGGCAGCCGTCACGATCGCATGCGCGTGCGGATTGGTGAGGTTGAGCAGGATATCGGGCCGGCGCGCCGCCAGCGCCTCGAAGCTCGCGGCCGCAGGAAGCTTCCACCGCCCTGCAAAGGCTGAAAGCCGCTGCGGATCGATGTCCCACGCGCCGACGATCTCGAGCCCGGGAAAGCTGCGCAGCGACGGCATGTAGAGATCGGCGACATAGCCCGTCCCGACAATCGCGATTCGCGCCGCTCCGCGATGGTCCCCCCCTGCCATATTCACGGAGTCTAGGGTCATGGCGCCGTCACCGCAATGCCTGGTGCCGCGCGATCGAGCGGCGAATCGCGCCCCAAAAACGGTTACGATGCCGTAAACTAGGTGCCGTGACGGCACGTTGGGACCGCTGCGGCGAAAAAGAGGCATATCAGTGCGGTAGTACCGGATTTTACACAGTCGAGGTTTGGCGATATGAACGACGCCATGGAATCGGATCGCATCCAGAAACTCACCGAGGCGCAGCGCACCTGCCTGCGCATGGTATTGATGCATCTTTCGTCCAAGGATATCGCCCGGGAACTGGGGATTTCCCCCCATACGGTCGACCAGCGGCTGCGCATGGCGATCCAGGCCTTGGGGGTCGCAAACCGCTTCGAAGCGGCACGAATCCTCGCGAAATACGAGAGCCCGACTCCATATCAATCAGCCATATATCAATCGCCGCATGTTGCTCCGGCGCCAGTCCCTGCCACTGTCGGGTTGTCCGACATTCAGGGGGTTCGGCAGGGTGACACCGGCTTTCAAGGCACTGCGGTACGGGAGGAACAAATCGCGTTCCGAACCCCCGCCTTCGCCAGCGGCGGCTTCGTCAATCTGCCTTTCCCAACGCCGGGAAGGGAGCGCAATGACCTAAATATCGTGCAGCGGCTGGGCTGGATCGTTTCGATCGCTATAGCCTCGGCCCTGGCCTTCGGCGGCCTTCTCGCCGGTATCGATGCGCTGAGGCGGCTCTTTCTAGCCTAAGGCGCTCATCTAGTTTTCACAGCATCGTCCAGCAGGGACGCGCTGGCCCCAAGGGTGGCCGCGCGAAGGGAGACTCACATGTTCAATCGCATGACCATCATGAAGCGTCGCGAAGTTGCGCAGGATGTAGCCGATCGCCTGATGGCGGCTGAACACGCCATCGATATCGCCATCGCCCGCACCGCCGATCTGACCGGCTTCCTCCCCACCGCACGCGTCGAAGCCGAGCTGCCCTGCGAAACCGGCCAGGAAGCCCTTGAATATGCCGCCGAGAGCTTCTCGGCGCTGGTTCGGGCCCGGGCGCAGATGATCGCCAGCCACCGCGAACTTGCCGTCACCAAGGACCAGATCGGCCTGCGGACGGTTTCGCTCGGCGGCCTCGTCCCCAAGCCACCGGCACAGGCGCAGGTTACCCACCTCACCGAGGTGGCGAGCGTCGCGGCCTGACGTTCGTCGAATAGGCAGGGCGGTCGTTCACCTAATGCTTGATCGGAGCACCAGTTCATGATCCGGTCCCGGCATGCCTCCCTTCCTATATCAGCTGATCTATCTGCTCGCGCTCGTCTCGGTCTCTTCCTACGCGGGATGGATCGGAGGCTGGCCCGAGCGGGCAGGCGCCGCGATCATGGTGGCAGGATCGATCCTGTCGCTGGTCATGGCATCCCACCAGGAATGGCAGTCGCCCGAGCTCGGCATCTTCATCATAGATCTCCTGGTGCTCGCGGCGTTCGTCAACCTGACACTCTATAGTGATCGATATTGGCCGATATGGGTAACATCCTTCCATTTGATCGCAGTGACCATCCATGTGGCAAGCCTCGCAGATCCTTCGGTGGCGTCGCTGGCCTACGCGAGCGCGCAGGAATTCTGGGCCTATCCGATGCTCGCGGGCATAGCGATCGGTACGTCGAATCACCGGCGGCGCCAGGCTTCCCTTCCAACCAGGGGCAATGCCGCGCGATATTAGAAGACCTGCTGCAACCGCTCGGCGTGCCCCACATGGGCGCCATCGTCGACGAGTTGCTCGACGAGTTCGGCAGCATGCCGGCGATCCTCGCCGCCGAGCAGGGCGCCCTGCACGCCTGCCTGCCGGAAGACCCCCAGGTGGTGAGCTTCCTGCTGGCCGTACGGGTGGCGATGCTGCATTCGCTGCGGACCGAGCTCGGCCAGAGCCCGATCCTCTCCACCTCGGAAGCGCTCACCAATTATCTGTTCGCGAGCATGGCCTATAACAACATCGAGCATCTGCGGGTGCTGTTCCTGAACTCGACCAACCGCCTGTTGCGCGACGAGGTCATGGCGCGCGGTACGGTGAACCAGGCGCCGCTCTACCCACGGGAGATATTGAAGCGCTCGCTGGAGATCGGGGCAACGGCGCTGATCATCGTCCACAATCATCCGTCGGGCGATCCGACACCCTGCCAGGCCGACGTCAAGGCGACGGCACATCTCGTCGCAGCAGCGCGCCCGCTGGAGATCGCCGTCCATGACCACCTCATCGTCGCGCGCACCGGCTGGCGCAGCCTGCGTGCGGAAGGATTGATCTAGGGCATGTCCCAGTCGGAGAAGAAGAGTAGCAGCGTGATGGAGACCAGCATGATCCGGGACTTCGCAAGACGCGTGATCGACGATTTCGGCGACCAGACCGACAGCTATGTCGCCAGCCGCATCGGCGTCCTGATCCGCGATGGCGACAGCTACGGCGTCGGCCTGTGGAAAGCGGTGGCCTCGGAAATCGAGCGACTCCGCTTGCCGCGCGAGCATATCCCCCGCAGCCGCCACTGAAGGCGGCGCGGGCACCGTCATAGCGGAATCGGCGCAAGCCGGAACAAGTACCCGGTCGGCTGTCCTCCCCCCGATCCAGCCGGCCGGGGACACACAGGGAGGAGACTTCCAGCCCCCCGCCAAGGGGCGGCGGATCGACAAGGGGCGTTGTGGTCCGCCGCCCGACCTGGAGGGTGACACCGGCTTTGCGGAGCGATGCTGCCGCCGGGCCCGTGAAATTCTTGATATAGCCGCTTGATATCTGTTCAGGCGAGGCTGTCGAACTGCGCGAAATATTGGCGGAGCAAGTCGGCGGTGAAGCGCTGGCAGGACTGCTCCGAGATATACTCCCTCGCAAAGGCGTTTGCATTGGCAACGATCGTGGCATCCCGGGCCGCCGTGTCCTCCCCGCGTCCGAGGATCGCCACCACGTCATCGTCGCGCCGCACCGGCAGATAGTGGTGCCAAGCCTCGAGCCCGTGGAAATAGAATAGCTGCCAGGGCGAGTTATATTTGACGAGCAGCGAGTGGCTGCGCAGCGCCAGCGCGACGCGCGAGCAGTTGGCGCCGTTGCCGTCGATGGACAGCAGATATTTGTAGCAAAACTGCTCGGCCCAGGTTCGGCGGCGGCCACCAACGTCCAGCGCCGCGACCAACGCTTCCGTTTCGGGGGAGTCGCACTGGACGATCACCGGCAACTCGAAAGTTATGCCGGGCTTATCCTTGAAATATACTGCGGCCCGCAGCCTCGGATGCTCCAGCGTGTGGACGGTGGCGGCGGAAATGATCCCGCCAGTGGTCGATCCGACGAAGATCGCCTCGTCCTTCTTGTCTGCAAAGGCAACCCCGTCCTCAAAACACTCATCCGCCAGGAAGCCCATCGCGAGCAAATCTACGTCCGGCAGCAGCATCGTGTCAGCGCCGCGCTGCTTCTGATATTCGAACACGGGAACGTCATAACGAGAATGGCCGCGGTCGTGCACGCCGATCAGAAAACTTCCCCGCGCGTCGACCGCGAAATCGCGGATCGTGCGCTCGAAAAAGGCCCGATAAAGCTCCGCGCGCTGCAGATGGAGCGGATCCGCGCCGGGCTTGGCTTCGAAAGCGACCTGTCTATCTGCGGCATGGAACAGGAAGATCGACGGCGAGGCTGCTGCAATACTGCGCTGGCGCCGCGCCAAGCCATCCAGCCGCACGCCCCGCCAAGGCGCGAACTCAAGCGCCGCCCAATGGAGGATTTGGTCCTCCATGCGCCTGCTCAGCCCTCGTCCCCCATCCTGAGCGCGGCGATGAAGGCCTCCTGCGGGATGCTGACGCTGCCATATTCGCGCATCCGCTTCTTGCCCTCCTTCTGCTTGTCGAGCAGCTTGCGCTTGCGGCTGGCATCGCCGCCATAGCATTTGGCGGTCACATCCTTGCGCATCGCCGCGATCGTCTCGCGGGCGATCACCTTGCCGCCGATCGCGGCCTGAACCGGGATCTTGAACAGGTGGCGCGGGATCAGGTCCTTCAGCCGCTCGCACATACCGCGGCCGCGCGATTCGGCAGTGCCGCGATGGACGATCATGCTCAGCGCGTCGACCGGTTCGCTGTTGACCATGATCGTCATCTTGACGAGGTCGCCCTCGCGATAGCCGATCTGGTGATAGTCGAAGCTCGCATAGCCGCGGCTGATCGACTTGAGCCGGTCGTAGAAGTCGAACACCACCTCGTTCAGCGGCAGCTCGTAGGTGATCTGCGCGCGGCCGCCGACATAGGTAAGGTTCTTCTGGATGCCGCGCCGGTCCTGGCACAGCTTCAGCAGCGAACCGAGATATTCGTCGGGCACATAGATCGTCGCTTCGATCCACGGCTCCTCGATAGCAGCGATCTGCATGATGTCAGGCATGTCGGCGGGGTTGTGCAGCTCGATCTCGCCTTTGCCGTGCGCGAGCTTGATCCGGTACACCACCGATGGCGCTGTGGTGATCAGGTCGAGGTCATATTCGCGGGTCAGCCGCTCCTGGATGATCTCGAGGTGGAGCAGCCCCAGGAAACCGCAGCGGAAGCCGAAGCCCAGCGCCGCCGAGGATTCGGCCTCGAAGCTGAACGACGCGTCGTTGAGCCGCAGCTTGTAGAGGCTGTCGCGCAATTTCTCGAAATCGGCGGCGTCGACCGGGAACAGGCCGCAGAACACCACCGGCTGGACTTCCTTGAAGCCGGGCAGCGCCTCGGCGGTCGGCTTCTTGGCGTCGGTGATCGTGTCGCCGACCCGGGTCTGGCTGACCTCCTTGATCTGCGCGGTGATGATGCCGATCTCGCCTGCCGCTAGTTCGCTGAGCTGCTCCAGCTTGGGACGCATGCACGCGACCCGGTCGACGAGGTGCAGCGTGCCATGCTGCATGAACTTGATCTGCTGGCCCTTCCTGAGCACGCCTTCGACGACGCGCACCAGGATGACCACTCCCAGATAGGGATCGTACCAGCTGTCGACCAGCATCGCCTTCAGCGGCGCCTCGCGGTCGCCCTTGGGCGGCGGGATGCGGGTGACGATCGCCTCGAGCACCTCGACGATGCCGATGCCGGACTTGGCGCTGGCGAGCACCGCATCGTCGGCGGGCAGGCCGATGATGTCCTCGATCTCCTTCTTCACCTTGTCGGGTTCGGCGGCGGGCAGGTCGATCTTGTTGATCACCGGCACGATCTCATGATCATGCTCGATCGACTGATAGACATTGGCAAGCGTCTGCGCCTCGACGCCCTGCGCGGCGTCGACCACCAGGAGCGCGCCCTCGCAGGCGGCCAGGCTGCGCGACACTTCATAGGCGAAGTCGACATGGCCGGGCGTGTCCATCAGGTTCAGGACATAGGTCTTGCCGTCCTTCGCGGTGTAATCGAGGCGCACGGTCTGCGCCTTGATGGTGATCCCGCGCTCCTTCTCGATGTCCATATTGTCGAGCACCTGTGCCGACATCTCGCGCTCGGTGAGCCCGCCGGTCTGCTGGATCAGGCGGTCGGCCAGGGTCGACTTGCCATGGTCGATATGGGCGATGATCGAAAAATTGCGGATGCGGTCGATCGGAACGGTCACGAAAATCTCAATCACGAAGAGAGGAAGCCGCGCGCGCCATAGCAACGCATCGCGCGCGACGCAAAAGCCCATCGCCCGTCGCTGTCCCGCAGTGCGTTATATCATAGCCAAGGCGGGGCGTTTCGATAATCTCGGCCGTGGCCGGAATGCGATTCGGGGGAACGAAGAGCCTATGCTCCGGCCTGGAGAAGAACGGGGGTTCATGATCATGAAGAACGTCATATTGGCGCCGATGGCGGCCGCGCTTTCTGCCACGTCCGCGCTTGCGGCCGACGCGCCGGTGACGCTGGCGAAATGCGATGCCGCGATCGGCAGCATCGCGGTCGTCGATGGCGACACCCAGGGCTGGACCAAATATGGGCTGAACAGCCCGCGCGACCTGATCGCGGCGATGGCGGTGCAGAGCGGCTGCTTCACGCTGCAGGCGAACGGCAGCGGCGCGCCCGCCGATTTCCTCGTCAACGCCATCGCCGGCGACAAGGAGGAGGTCGACAAGGGCATCGGGCTCGCCCAGACCGCGCTGACCGAGGGCCTGGTCCGCTCGGGCGCCGCCGGCCGGATGATGGGCGGCATCCCCTTTGGAGGCCAGGCGCTCGGCATGCTGGGCGGCTTCGGCGGCAAGAAGAAGACGGTGGCCGCCGGCCTGCGCGTGATCAACCCGGCGACCGGCCAGACGATCGTCAACGGATCGGGTGAGCAGAGCAAGACCCAGGTCTCGATCGGCGGTCTCGGTGGCTTCGGCGGCAATCCCTATGCCGACGCCGCCCGCGCGAACATCATTGCCCGCGGCTATGGCGATTATGTCGGCAGCGGCTACGCCACCTCGAAGGACGGGCAGATGCTGGCGAGCGCCTTCGTGGTCGCGTTCAACGCCGTCGTCGCACAGCGGGCGGCGCTGGTCAGCGTGAAGCCCGCCGGCGCCATGCCGGTATCGACGACTCCGGCCTACACCACCGCGGTCGACACGAAGCTCTACGCCCAGCCCGCGATCGGCCAGGCGGTGCGGGCTCTGCGCAGCGGCACGGTGCTGAAGCCGACGGGTGTTCGCCAAGGCCTGTTCGTCGAGGTGAACGATGCCTATGGCAGCAAGGGCTGGGTATCGGTCGAAGATCTGCGATGAAGCCGCGCCGGAGTGGGCCGCCGAAAGGCCCGACTCCGGCGCGTGCGCATCTCTACGGATAGGTGATGGGCGCGCCGCGCGCTGCGCTTGCAATTGACAGCATCGACCCCAAGGTTCGAAGGCCCGGCAGATCAATCCGAAAGGTTCGCCCGATGCCCGACGCCTTCATCTGCGACGCCGTCCGTACCCCGATCGGCCGCTATGGCGGCATCCTGGCGGGAGTCCGGCCGGACGACCTGGGCGCGGTGCCGATGCGTGCCCTGCTCGCCCGCAATCCAGGGCTGGATCCCACGGCGCTGCAGGAGGTCTTCTACGGCTGCGCCAACCAGTCGGGCGAGGATAATCGCAACGTGGCGCGAATGAGCCTGTTGCTTGCCGGGCTGCCATGTTCGGTGCCGGGCGTGACCATCAACCGGTTATGCGCCTCGGGCCTCGAAGCGGTCGGACAGGCGGCGCGGGCGATCCGCTCGGATGAGCTCGAACTCGCCATCGCCGGTGGCGTCGAAAGCATGACGCGCGCGCCCTTCGTGATGGGCAAGGCCGATGGCCCTTTCGGGCGTGGCCAGAAGATCGAGGACACGACGATGGGCTGGCGCTTCGTCAATCCCGCGCTCGACGCACTTTATGGCACCGAGACGATGCCGCGCACCGGCGAGAATGTCGCGCAGGAGCACGGCATCTCGCGCGCCGACCAGGACGGCTTCGCGCTGCGCAGCCAGCAGCGCGCGGTCGCCGCGCAAGCGAACGGATTCCACGCCGAGGAAATCGTGGCGGTCGCAGTGCCGGGCCGCAGGAAAGGCGAGACAGCGGAAGTCTCGGTCGACGAGCATCCCCGCGCGGACAGCTCGATGGAAGCGCTGGCCAGGCTCAAGCCGTTGTTCGGCCCCGATGCCACGGTGACCGCCGGCAATGCATCGGGGATCAATGACGGGGCGGCGGCGATGATCATCGCTAGCGAGGCGGCGGCCAGAGCGCATGGCCTAACGCCGCGCGCGCGCATCCTCGGCATGGCCTCGGCCGGCGTCGAGCCGCGCATCATGGGCATCGGACCATTGCCTGCGGCCCGGCAGCTGATGGAGCGCCTTGGCCTTACGATCGGCGATTTCGACGCCCTCGAGATCAACGAGGCCTTCGCCAGCCAGTCGCTCGCGGTCCTGCGCGGACTGGGGCTTGCCGACGACGCGCCGCACGTCAACGCCAATGGCGGAGCGATCGCGCTCGGCCATCCACTCGGCATGTCGGGCGCGCGCCTCGCGATGACGCTGGTCCACCAGCTCGAACGGAGCGGCGGCCGACGTGGCCTGGCCGCGCTGTGCATCGGGGTCGGCATGGGCTTGGCGATGGCAGTCGAACGCGTCTGAAGCCTCGGCGGGGCGAGGCTGCCCCCCTCAATATTGGCCGTCGGGCACCCTGACGACCAGCCCATCGAGAGCGGGGGAAATCCGTATCTGGCAGGACAGCCGCGAATCGGGACGCCTATCATGCGCGAAGTCCAGCATGTCGGCCTCGTTCGGCCCCGGAGCGCCGACGACTTCCAGCCACGTGGCATCGACATGGACATGGCAGGTCGCGCAGGCGCACGCGCCACCGCATTCGGCAACGATTCCCGCAATGCCGTTGCGTTTCGCGACTTCCATCAGCGAAAAGCCGCACTCGGCCGCGACGGTCGTCACCTCTCCGTCCGTGCTCACGAAGCTGATCCCGATCATCTTTCCTCGTCCCGAGCGAATCTCCGTCAGATGGACGCATCTGACAACCAGGAAGGCGCGGTGACAATGGCCTGGAGCGGCTAATCCATGATCCCGGAGAATCGGGTGACGATCAGATCACGCCTTCGTCGGCGAGGGCAGCGATATCGGCATCGCTCAGACCCAGCTCGTTCGCCAGCACCTCGCGGGTATGCTCCCCCAGCATCGGCGGGGCGCGATAATCCGTGATCGGCGTCGCGGAGAAGTTGAGCGGGCTGCGGACCACTTCGAAATCCGGCTTCAGCGGGTGCGGCGCGCGGACGCGCAGCCCGCGGTGCAGCGCCTGCGGATAATCGAACACCTGTTCGAGATCGTTGATCGGGCCGCTGGGAATGCCCGCCGCGCCCAGTTTCTCCAGCCAATGGTCCACCGTGCGCTCGCAGAAGATGGCGTTGAACACCTCGGTGATCTCGTCGCGATGCTGCACGCGCAGGACATTGGTATGGAAGCGCGGATGGGTCGCCAGTTCAGGATGCCCAACCGCATCGCACAGCGCGACATATTGCCGGTCGTTGCCCGAGGTGATCATGATCGCGCCATCGCTGCAGGGGAACATGCTGGTGGGCATGCCGCCATTGCCCTGCGTTCCGCGCCGCACCGGGACCTCGCCCGAGGTCAGGTAGATCTGTGCATAATGCGACAGGGCGGACACGCCGCAATCGAGCAGCGCGATATCGATATACTGGCCTTCGCCGCCGCCCGCGTCGCGATGGTAGAGCGCTGCAAGGATGGCGTTGGCGACGTTGAGGCCGGTAAACAGGTCGATGATGCTGGGGCCGACCTTCATCGGACCGGCGCCCGGCTTGCCGTCGGGCACGCCCGTCACGCTCATCAGCCCGCACTCGCCCTGGAACACCGCATCATAGCCGGGCTTGGAGGCCAGCGGCCCGTCCTGGCCATAGCCGGTGACGGAGCAATAGATGATCCGCGGGTTGATCGCCTTCAGGCTCTCGTAATCGAGGCCGTAGCGCTTGAGATCGCCGACCTTGTAATTCTCCATGACGACGTCGCAGGACGCCACCAGCCGGGCAATCAAAGCCTGGCCGCGCGGGCTGGCGATATTGAGCGCAACCGAGCGCTTGTTGCGGTTCACCGAAAGGTAGAAGGCGTTTTCGCGCGTGCGATTGCCCTCGTCGTCGCGAAGATAGGGCTCCCCGAAGATGCGGGCATCGTCGCCCACGACCGGCCGCTCGATCTTGATAACGTCCGCGCCCATGTCGGCCAGCACCTGCGATCCGAACGGCCCCGCCAGGACACGGGTGAGATCGAGAACCCGGATGTTTTCGAGAGGGAGTCTGCTCATGGTTCTGCCTGAAGCCGTACCGATCACCCTTTGCCCCCGGTCGCACCGATGACAAGGGCTGCCGTGGCCCTGTTCACACCTATGATATGCCGGCCGCAGCGGCCGGACGGGCGGGCGGATGCTCGCCTTTGCGGTTGGCTTCGTCCATTCTCAGCTCGATCGGCCTCGCCGCGGCACGAGCCTTGAGGCTCCAGTTCGCGCTGATGATGCCATGGCCCGTCAGGAAAGGACCGACATGAACAGGACCGCTTGCGCCGAACGCATCGCGGCCCTGTCGAGCGACGCGGAGGGAGCCGGCCGCTCATCTGGACGCGAGATATTGCCCATTCATATTGCGCGGCGCGGCGCATCGGCGATCCATAGCCATGGCGATTGCCGACGATGACATCGGCCCAGTCGACATGGGGGTCGATCTGCAGGATCGTCAGGGTGACGATGAGGTGAAATTGAGAACCGGCGCTACTTCGCCCCGATGAAATTGGGGAAGCCGTAATTCTGCGCCACCAGCATCGTGTGCGTTCCGGCGACATGGTTGACCACCTGCACCACCTCGCGGGTGTAGCGCAGCAGGTTGTAGGGATTGCGATAGGACGCGCTGATCAGGATATCGAAGGCGTTCGAGCCATGGATGATGCTGGCATTGGTCAGCAGCAGCGGGAGCTTGCCGCCGTCCAGATTGTCCTCGATCCATTTGCGCGACCGGCTGATGATCTCGGTGACGATCCGTTCCTGAGAGGGTTCGGCGCCTTCGCGGTGGCTTTCCCAGGCGAGCCGCTCCTCGCGCATCGAGCCGAGATTGACCGAAACCGCGATCATGCCCTGTTCGGGCAGCTGGATCTTGTCGGCATGGCCGCGCGGCCACAGTACCTCCGAAATGGTGCCGTCGCTGACGAGACGGGTCAGCGCGCGCGCCACCGCCTGGCGTTCATGGTCGCTCAGGCCCGGTTCGCCGTCCTTGTCGAACCAGGCGCGCAACGAAGCGCTGTCGAGAAAGGATTGGCGATCGTGCAGCCGCGGGAACTCGGCGGCCAAGGCCCGGAAAATCCGTTCGGACGCGCCGGGCCGATTTGCCGGTGTCGATTCGTCACTGCGCGCCATCTTTTCCCCCACGCATAATCAACTCCGCCGCACCATCCGCTATGACCCCTTTCCTGTCACCCCTTATATGGGGGTGATGTGCCGCGTCCGACGGTGCAGATCAGCGTAGCTTGGCGATGTTCAGGCTGTCGCCCTTCGCGCGATCCTTCACCGACTCCTCGCTGCGCTTGAGCGCCTTGGCGATTGCCTTCAGGGCCATCCCCTTCTTGGCGAGGATGTGGAGCTTCTGGATCTCGTCGGGCGTCCAGGGCTGCCGATGCCGCTCGAACCGTTCCGCCGCCATGATCACCCTCTCCCAACCTGTCGTGGCAATAGTATATCCCCGGTTATCGGCACTGACCATGGCGCCGATTTGCCCCTTCGGGCGTTCAGCCGTAGGAAGCGGTCGCTGCCGCTTGCCCGCTGGAGTACGCCGATGTCCATGCCGCCCTGCGATACCAGGATGCTCGATCAGTTGCGCAACAAGGCGTTGGTCGCGGTCGCCGCCGCGAGCGATCCGCTGATCCGCCAGCAATATGTCGATCTGGCCCAGAGCTATGCCGACACGGCCACCGAATTGCGCGAGCGTGGCGTCGCGGTGCTACCATCGCCGGACATCACCCGCATGCCATGGCGTTCGGTGCCGTTGTGGGTGACGAACGACCGATGAACTTCGCGGCGTGACCAGCGCCCCCTGCCGGAGGAATATGTCATGGCCAAGGGCCAGCAAAAGAAGACCAAGGAAGTCCGCAAGCCGAAGAAGGAAGCGCCGCCCAAGGGCAATGCTTCCAACCCGTCGGCGAAGAACACGGTCAGCGGCATCTTCAAGGACTGAGCCTCCGGGCCTCGGCACCGGCTCAGGCGCGATAGAGCCCCTCGAGCCGGTCGCCGTAGACCGCCCGGATCGCGTGGCGGCGGTTCTTCATCGAGGGCGTCATCTGTTCGTTGTCGATCGAGAAGGGTTCGTCGGCGATGGTGATGCGGCGCACCCGCTCGATCACCGACAACTCGGCATTGACGCGGTCGACCGCGCTCATCAGCGCGCGGTGCAGGTCGGGATCGTCGCGAAGCTTCACCAGCTCCGGCGTCAGACCCTTCTCCGCCGCCCAGCCGGCGAGCCATTCCTGGTCGGGCACGACCAGCCCGACCACATAGGGCCGCCTATCGCCCCAGATCATCGCCTGCGCGATTTCGGGCTGCAGGGTGAGCATCCCCTCGACCTTCTGCGGGGCGATATTGTCGCCCTTGTCGTTGACGATCAGGTCCTTCTTGCGATCGGTGATCTTGAGCCGGCCCTGTTCGTCGAGGAAGCCGACGTCGCCCGAATAGAGCCAGCCGTCGCGGAGCACGCGCTCGGTCTCGGCCTCGTTGCGCCAATAGCCGTGCATGACGAGCTCGCCGCGCACCAATATCTCGCCGTCCTCGGCGATGCGAAGCTCGACACCCTTCATCGGCGGGCCGACCGTGTCGAGCCTGATGCCCGCACCGGGACGGTTGCAGGCGACCACCGGACCCGCCTCGGTCTGGCCATAGCCCTGCAGCAGGGTGAGCCCCAGCGAGGCGAAGAATTGCCCGACCTCGGGGTTGAGCGGCGCGCCGCCCGAGACCAGCGCCTTGATGCGCCCGCCGAACTTCTTCGCGACCTTCGGCTTGAGCAGCAGGTCGATCGCGAGCTTGTAGGGATAATCGGACAGCCGCAGCCGCTCGCGGCTGCCAAGTTCGATCGCCTTGTCGAGCAGCTTCCGGGCGAGCCCGCCCTGCTTCTCCACCGTCTTGATCAGCCGCGCGCGGAGCAGCTCGAACAGGCGCGGCACGACAACCATGATCGTCGGGCGCACTTCCTCGATATTGGCGGCGAGCTTCTCCAGCCCCTCGGCATAATAGATCTGCCCGCCCAGCCCGATCGGCAGGAACTGGCCGCCGCTATGCTCATAGGCGTGGCTCAGCGGCAGGAAGGACAGGAACACCTCGTCGCCCCAGCCGAAATCCCTGGAAATGATGTCGAGGCATCCTTCGACATTGCACAGGATCGCGCCATGATGCTGGCGCACGCCGCGTGGCGCCCCGCCGGTGCCGCTGGTGTAGATCAGGCAGGCGAGATCCTCGCGGCGCACGTCGGCGACGCGTCCGGCGGCGGCGGCGACGTCGGCATCCGGATCGCCCGCCATCGCCGCGAAGGACAGGGTGCGCGTGCCGCCCGGCGGCAGCGGCTCCATCGCGATCAGGAACTCGCAGGTCGACGAGCGGACGATCGCCGGCAGCAGGGTCTGCGCAAGCTTCGCGGTCGATACGATCGCGGCGCGCGCGCCGCTATTCTCGAGGACATGGGCGTGATCGCGCTGGGTGTTGGTGGTGTAGGTCGGCACCGTGACGCAGCCGGCCGCCATGATCGCGAGATCGGCGATGCAGAATTCCGGTCGGTTTTCCGAGACCAGCAGCACCCGGTCCCCGTCCTTCAGGCCTTCCGCCTTCAGCGCGGCGGCGAGCGAGGCGACCTGCCGCGCCACTTCGGCCCAGCTCAGCGAACTCCAGCTGCCGCCCCGCTTGGCCCACAGGAACGGCGCATCGCCCTTCTGCGCAGCGCGCGCGAAGAACATCGTCACCAGATTGGGAAACCGCTCGAATGCGCGCATCGTCTCTCCTGCCCCGGCGGGTCTCGGCCGCCCGGTGCGGACTATATCCCAACCTGTCCCTCTTCCCACATTCATTTGGATCGAGCGAAATAGACCCGCTCTATTGCGAAAGCGCGACACCGGGGCTGCGCGGATCGGCGGCGCCGACCCAGCCGCCGGGCGTGCGTTCGACGGCCATGATCTTCGACGGGATGTCGCCGGGGGTGACGATTTCGCCGAGCCGGGCCAGATCGGGGATCATGGCTTCGAGATAGCTGTTGCGCTCCGCCACCAGCGCGGGGCCGTTGAAGAACAGGTTGGGCAGGCGGATCGCCTCGGCGGCCGGCAGCTTCCAGTCGATCGTGCCGATCATCGTCTTCAGGCTGTGCATGATGATCGTGCGCCCGCCGCCCGATCCGAACGCGAGCCAGGGCTTGCCATCGGGCGCATAGACGATCGTCGGTGCCATCGAGGATAGCGGCCGCTTGCCCGGCTGGAGGCGATTGGGAACGGGCTTGCCGTCGGCCTCCGGCATCCAGGCGAAATCGGTCAGCTCGTTGTTGAGGAAGAAGCCGCCTGCGACGAGATGGCTGCCGAAAGGCGCTTCGACGGTGGAGGTCATGCTGACGATGTCGCCGCTGTCGTCGATCACGACGAGATGGCTGGTGCCCTCCTCCGGCGGCGGGGCGGCGCTGGCGAGCCTGGCCGCGCCGGGCGGCGTGCCGGGCTTGTATTCGCCCAAGGTGCGATCGGGCGAGATCAGCTTCGAGCGTTCGGCGAGATAGGCCGGGTCGAGCAGCCCGGCGACCGGCGCCGCCACGAAGTCGGTGTCGCCGAGCCAGGCGTCGCGATCGGCATAGGCGAGCCGCATCGCTTCGCCGATCAGATGCCAGGCCACTGGCGAATCCTTGCCCAGCGCCGCCAGGTCGAATCGCTCGAGCATGCCGAGCATCATCAGATCGGTGATCGCGCCCGACGAGGATGGCCCCATTCCGCAGATCCTGTAGCCGCGATACAGGCCGCAGATCGGCGGGCGGGGCTTGACCCGGTAGCCGGCGAGATCGACCGGCGTCAGGGCCGTCGGGTTGCGCTTCGAACCTGCGACGGCGGCACTGATCTTTCTGGCGATCGCGCCCTTGTAGAAGGCGGCGGGGCCTTTCGCGGCAATTTCGCGCAGGCTTTGCGCCAGCGCGGGGTTGCGCAGATGGTCGCCCGCGCCGAGCGGCGCGCCGTTCTTCCAGTAGATTGCCTGTGCCTCGGGGAAATCCTTCCACAGCTGCTGATATTGCCTGAGCCGGGCGGCGAGCGTCGGCTGGACCGCATAGGGGCCGGGCGGGTTGTCGGGCAGCAGCGTGAAGCCCCGCTCGGCGAGGCGGATCGCGGGTGCGAACAGCTTCGCCCATTTGAGCCTGCCCCAGCGGCGATGGCTCTCCGCCATCAGCGCAATGGCGCCGGGGATGCCGACCGAATAACCGCCGGGCACCGCCTGCATATAGGGCAGGGGCTTGCCGTCGGCGCCCAGAAATCGCGTCGGGCCTGCCGATGCCGGCGCGGTTTCCCGGGCGTCGATCGTCTCGATCTTCCCCGTCCTGGCGTCATGGTGGAGCAGGAAGCCGCCGCCGCCGATTCCGGTCGCCATCGGTTCGGTGACGGTGAGCGCGACCATTGTCGCCATCGCGGCATCCGCCGCACTACCGCCTTCGCGAAGGATCTCCTGGCCTGCCGCCGCGGCGCGCGGTTCGGTTGCGACGACGATGCCGCCGGCCTGGGCGGCGAGGGGGGTGAGCAGGGCAAGGAGGGCTACGGCGCGGTGCAGCATGCCGCCATGCTTATTCTATTCGGGACGCGCGGCAAGTCTTCACGGCTCCTCGTCGCCTGCCCAAGCCGTCATGCCAGCGAAGGCTGGCATTTCAGGAGGATGATGCGCGCCCTGACCGCACGAGATGCCAGCCCGCGCTGGCATGACGGACATCCTTCAGCCTGCCCCCACCGCCTCCCCGATCGTGTCGAAGCCATCGCGATCGAGCAACTTCACCAGCCCGCGGTTGATTCGCCGGGCCAGCCCCGGACCCGCATAGACCAGCGCCGAATAGAGCTGGACCAGGCTGGCCCCCGCGCGGATGCGGGCATAGGCGTCGTCGGCGCTTGCGATGCCGCCTGCCGCTATCAGCGGCATGGCGCCGCCGGTCGCCTTGCGGAAATCGGCGAGCCGCTGCTGCGCCAGATCCCTCAGCGGCGCGCCCGACAGTCCGCCGCCCTCGCCGCCATGGCGCGAGCGCAGCGGCGGGCGCGAGATGGTGGTGTTCGAGACGATCAGGCCATCGAGCCGGTGCGCGCTCGCCAGCTCGGCGATATCGTCGATATCGGCCGGCTCGAGATCGGGCGCGACCTTGAGGAAGATCGGCGGCGTGGCACCGCTTGCTGCCCGCGCGTCCATTACCGCGGCGAGCAGCGCGTCGAGCGCGCCGCGATCCTGCAGGGCGCGCAGCCCCGGCGTGTTGGGCGACGAGATGTTGACCGTCAGGTAGCGTGCCAGGCCCGCCATCACCTGCACGCCATGGGCATAGTCGGCGATTCGGTCGGTGGCGTCCTTGTTGGCGCCGATGTTGATGCCGACGATGCCCGGCCGCCTGTTGCGGCGGAGCAGCCGCTCATAGGCCGCGGCCTGGCCGCCATTGTTGAAGCCCATGCGGTTGATGACGGCCTCGTCCTCGACCAGCCGGAACAGCCGGGGGCGCGGATTTCCCGCCTGGGGAAAGGGCGTCAGCGTTCCCACCTCGACAAAGCCGAAGCCGAGGCCGAGCATGGCGTCGGGCACCTGTGCGTCCTTGTCGAAGCCGGCGGCAAGACCGACGGGATTGGGGAAGCGCAGCCCCGCGACCTCGCTCGCCAGCCGTGCGTCGGCGGCGGGCGGCGCCGCCACCGGCTTGAGCCGCAGGGCGCGGATGGTGGCGCGGTGGGCCCGCTCGGCATCGAGGGTGAACAGCAGCGGGCGGAGCATGGTGTAGAGCGACATGGCTCCGCCTAGAGCATTTTCCCGTCGGGTGGAATCACCTGGCGGCTCGGAAATGCGGACACCAGGCGCCCATTCACAGCAATTCGCGCAACGCCAGCCCGCCCAGGATCGCGAAGAGGATCGCCGCTGCGATCCGCATGATCCGCATCGGCACGATCCGGGTGATCCGGTCGCCGAGGAACACCGCCGGGACGTTGGCGGCCATCATGCCGAGCGTGGTGCCGATCGCGACGAGCTCCACGGCATGGTAGCGCGCGCCGAGCGCGACCGTGGCGATCTGGGTCTTGTCCCCCATCTCGGCCATGAAGAAGGCGATCACCGTGGTGATGAGCACGCCGTGGCGGGACGGCGCGACGGCTTCGCTTTCGTCGATCCCGTCGGGGATCAGGATCCACGCCGCCATGCCCAGGAAGCCGATCGCCACCGCGAGGCGGAACCAATAGCCGTCGAGCAGCCCCGAGATCGCCGAGCCCGCCCAGGCGGCCAGCGCATGATTGACGATGGTGGCGGCGAATATGCCAGCGATGATCTGCCCCGGCGCGCGGAAGCGCGCGGCGAGGATGATGGCGAGCAGCATCGTCTTGTCGCCGATCTCGGCAAGGGCGACGAGCAATGTAGAAGCGATGATGATGTTCAATGCATGTTCCGGGCCGGGCTGGCAGATGACGGACGACACCGCGCCCCCCCGCCCGGCAGGCAGGGGTGCGGTGTCATCGGTCTTGCCGAGGCGCACTGGCGGGAAGCCGATGGCCCTGGTCGCGCCATGAGGTCTCCCCCAAGCATGTTGACGCGATTCCCGCCGAAGGCGGCCGGCTACTCCCCGGATGACGAGGAGGAGGTAGGAGCAGCCGGGATGGAGGTCAAGCGTGCCCGCAAGCGAGCCGCGACTTACCCGTTGCGGGCGGTCTCGAACAGGAACCAGGCGCGTTCCTCGGCCTGGTCGGTCCAGTCGTCGAGGATGCCGCTGGTGGCATTGTCCTTCGCCGCGTCGACGATGTCCTTGGCCTGGCGCAGCTTGGCGACGAGCGCCAGATTGTCGTCGCGCAGCTCGTTGAGCATGTCGCCCGCAGCGACGAACTCGGCGTCGTTGTCCCGGATGGTCTGGCGACGCGCGATGTCGCCTATCGACCGGAGGGTGGTGTTGCCGGTCTTGCGGACCCGCTCGGCGATCACGTCGGTGGTCGCGAGAATCTGCGTCGCCTGATCGTCGAGCATCAGATGATAGTCGCGGAAATGCGGGCCCGAGACATGCCAGTGGAAGTTCTTGGTCTTGAAATAGAGCGCGAAGCTGTCGGCCAATATGCCGTTCAGAGCATCGGCGACGCCCATCGCACTGTTGCTCTGCAGATCGGTGGGCGTCGCCAGCGGCGATTTCGGTTTCTTGGCCATGATGGATCCTCCGGGGGGTTCGATTCGGCTCTCCAACGGCGAATGTGGCAAAAGGTCGCATGCCCGTCGCGGTAATTTCCTTCGTCGGTGCCATCGAACCGGTCAATCAGCCGCGACGGGTTGCGGCGCGGGTGGTGAGGCAGTTTCAAATGGGGTTAGGGAGACTCATCCTCGGGTTGGTCTCGCTAACCCCCGCTCAACGTTGTCGACCATGTGTCGTGGGGGTGCCTACGCAGGTTGAAGCCTGCTTATCCCATGCGCCGCCTCGATCCAAACATGCATCGACTGAGCTGCTGCCGGTTTGATGGACACCGAGATAGGCTCATTCAGGCTACCCCAGCTTCGAGTTCGGCTTCGATGGGGCTGAGGTAACCCGGTGTCGAGTGGCGTTCGGTTCGGATCAGACCTTATTTTCGAACTGCCCAACATCTAGCGCCACGAGATCGCCACGCAGAAATTGGGGTCGAGGCTATTTTCGCTAAGCCCGTATGGGGTCGATGTCAGCTTTCCATAACCTCGGGCATCAAACTACCTCACCACCGCGGCGCGGTTTGGCTTGACTCTTTCGATCGTCCGCCGCTAAGGGGCCGTCCGATCAGCGGCGGCGACGCCGCTTTACTTTTTTATATCCATAAGGGTTTCGGGTCATGGCCAAGCCGACCACTGTCAAGATCAAGCTCGTCAGCTCGGCTGATACCGGCTTCTTCTACGTCACCAAGAAGAATCCGCGCACCCAGACCGAGAAGCTCAGCTTCCGCAAATATGATCCGGTCGTGCGCAAGCATGTGGATTTCAAGGAAGCCAAGATCAAGTAAGCGCGAGGCCGGCGCGCCGGCCCGGCAGCTCGACAGGCTTTAGCGCCCGCCCGTGAAACGGCGGGCGTTTGCGTTTTGGTTGGAGACCCTCGACAAAAACTCAGCTGGCCCGCTTGAACCCTTCGCCCAACGGCCCGGCGAGGCTCTCGACCGCCGAAACGAAGCGGCTTACCGAGATTGGTTTGGAGACATAGGCGTCGGCGCCGGCCTGGCGGACGCGGCTTTCGTCGCCCTTGCCGGCATAGGCGGTCACCGCCATCACCGGGATCGAATCGAGGGTCGCCTCGGCCTTCATCAGCCGGATCAGCTCAACGCCGCTGATGTGCGGCAACTGGATGTCCATGATCACGAGCTGGGGCAGGAAGCTGCGGATTGCGCCGAGCGCCTCGCGCGCGTCGCGAACCGTCCGGACCTCGGCGCCATGGGCTTCCAACAGGTCTCGGAAGAGCCGAAGGTTCAGCTCATTATCCTCGACAATCAGGACTTTCTTCGCCACGGCTACACCATCTAAACTACTGTAGATCGTAAGTCATGCCCCCGGCCGAATCAAACCCCGCTAAAGTACGTGGTGCGCCGGACGATGCCGTGATGTCGCTCTCGCTTTCGGCGCTTGTCTGGACGCTTGAGGATCCGGCCCGCGCACGGCGGCTGCTCGACCTGACCGGGATGACTCCCGATATCCTGCGCGCCGGGGTGGGGGATCCGGCGATCCTCGCCGCGCTGCTCGATTTTCTCGCCGGCCATGAGCGCGACCTGGTCGCCTGCGCCGAGGCGATCGGAATCGGCCCCGCCGAGCTTGTCGCCGCCAGGGACCGGCTGCAGGCATGAATCGGCCACTGCTGATCACCGATTGCGACGAGGTGCTGCTGCACATGGTCGCGCCGTTCCGCGACTGGCTCGAGGAGGCGCATGATATCGACTTCGCGATGGAGCGGGCCGATTTCACCGGGTCGCTCACGCGCCGCGCCGACCGCAGCGCCGTCGAGCCGGAGCATATCTGGCCGCTGCTCGACGGCTTCTTCACCACCGAGATGCACCGCCAGACGCTGGTGCCGCACGCCGCACGCGCGCTCGCGACGATCGCCGAACTCGCCGATATCGTCGTCCTCACCAACCTGACCGACGAGTTCCACGGCAGCCGCGTCGCCCAGCTCGATGCGGTCGGGATCCGCCACCGCGTCCAGTGCAACCAGGGCGGCAAGGGCCGGCCGGTATCGGATCTCGTGGCGGAATATCAGCCCAGCGCGACGGTCTTCGTGGATGACCTGCCCGATCATCACGCCTCCGTCGCCCGCCGCGCGCCGCAGGTCTGGCGGCTGCACATGGTGGCGGAGCCGCGCGTGGCGATCCACCGCCCCAAGGCGCCGCAGGCGCATGCCCGCATCGACGACTGGGCCGAGGCGCTGCCGTGGATCATCGCGCGTTTCAGCGAGTCGGCTTGACGCTGGCCGACGCGTACAAGAAAGAAGGCGCATGAGCATCGACACACGCCTCGCCGAACTGAACATCGTCCTTCCGGCCCCGGCTGCGCCCGTTGCCGCCTATGTACCGGCGGTCGAGGCCGGCGGCCTGCTCCACATCTCCGGGCAGCTGCCGTTTCGCGAGGACGGGACGCTGATCCTCGGGCGGCTGGGCCAGGATGTCGACCTGTCCGCCGGTGCCGAGGCGGCCCGGCGCTGCGCGGTGATGCTGATCGCGCAGATCAAGGCGGCCCTGGGCGGTGATCTCTCGCGGGTCGTGCGGATCGTCAAGCTCGGCGCCTTCATCTCGTCGACCGCCGATTTCACCGAGCAGCCGAAGGTCGCCAATGGCGCTTCCGAGCTGATGCAGGCGGTGTTCGGCGAGGCCGGGCGCCACGCCCGCAGCGCCGTCGGGGTGCCGGTGCTGCCACTCGGCGCTGCCGTGGAGATCGACGCGATTGTCGCTGTTCGGCCTCTTTGATCGCTGGCGCTTCCCGGTTCCCGACGCGCGCCGCGTCGGCTACCTGACCCGCACGCCCTTTGCCAATCGCGGGCTGCACGGCAGCCGGCTCGCGGAGAATAGCCGGGCGGCGGTGCAGGCCGCGGTCGAGCATGGCTATGGCGTCAAGATCGATGTCCAGTTCAGCCTCGACGGGCTTGCCCATGTCTTCCGGGATTCCACCCTCGATCGCATGACCGCCGAGAGCGGGCAGGTCCGCCACCTGTCCAGCAAGCAGCTGTCGCAGATCAGGCTCAACGGCACCGAGGAAACCATCCCCAAGCTCGACGAGATCCTTGCGGTGGTGGCGGGCCGCACCCCGGTCATCGTCGAGCTGCGCGCCGTCGAAGGCCATGTCTCGCAGCTGTGCGTTGCCGTGCGTCACGCGATCGAAGGCTATCGCGGCGAGGCCGCGGTGATGTCGCTCCATGGCGAGGTGCCGCGCTGGTTCGCATCGCATGGCAGCCGGATCACGCGCGGGCTGATGCTGTCAGACAGCAGCGAATATGCCAAGGAGGAGGGCGCCGAGAAGATCAAGGCGCTGTGGCGGGCGCGGCCCGAGTTCCTGGCGATCGATGTCGAGGACCTGCCCACTCGCTTCGCGCTGCGCCAGCGCAAGCGCGGCATCCCGATCCTGGCCTGGACGGTGAGCTCGGCCGAGCAGCAGGCGGTGGCCGCCGACTCCACCGACCAGATCATCTTCGAGGCCCCGGGATGGTGACAGCATGGTAGAACACCTCACCGCCCGGATGGCGGAGGGGGTGGCCAGTTTCGATCGCGACGAATGGGATGCCTGCGCAGGCACCACCAACCCGTTCGTTTCGCATGATTTCCTGTCGGCGCTCGAAGTGTCGGGCAGTGCGGTCGCGCGCACCGGCTGGCAACCGGTGCCGATCGCGGTCGATGGCCTCGACGGCCGCGCGGCCGCGATCCTGCCGGCCTATGCCAAGAGCCACAGCCAGGGCGAATATGTGTTCGACCATGGCTGGGCCGATGCCTGGCACCGCGCCGGCGGCCAATATTATCCGAAATTGCAGATCGCCGTCCCGTTCAGCCCGGTGCCCGGCCCGCGCCTGCTGCTGCGCGATCCCGACCTTGCCCCGCTGCTGATCGCGGCGGCCGAGGCGGTGGTGCGCGACAACGACATGTCGTCCGCGCATGCCACCTTCGTCGAGCCCGCGCAGGTGCCGCTGTTCGAAGCGGCCGGCTGGCTGATCCGGGCCGACCGGCAGTTCCACTGGACCAATCGCGGCTATCGATGCTTCGATGATTTCCTCGCCCAGCTGTCGTCGCGCAAACGCAAGACGATCCGCAAGGAGCGCACCGCGGCGGTCGAAGGGCTCGAGATCGTCCATTTGAGCGGCGCCGCGCTCGAGGAGCGGCACTGGGACGCCTTCTGGCATTTCTATCAGGACACCGGCGCGCGCAAATGGGGGCGGCCCTATCTGACCCGATCCTTTTTCAGCCTGCTCGGCGAGCGGATGGCCGACCGGGTGCTGCTGATCATGGCGCTGCGCGCCGGCAGGCCGATCGCCGGCGCGCTCAACCTGATCGGCGCCGATGCGCTCTATGGCCGCAACTGGGGCGCGATCGAGGACGTGCCCTTCCTTCACTTCGAGCTATGCTATTATCAGGCGATCGAGGCTGCGATCGCGCGTGGGCTCCAGCGGGTCGAGGCCGGCGCTCAGGGCGAGCACAAGCTGGCCCGTGGCTATGAGCCGGTCGCAACCTGGTCGGCGCACTATATTCCCAATCCCAATTTCCGCCGCGCGGTCGCCGATTATCTCGAGCATGAGCGCCGCGCGATCGCGGCGAACATCGAAAACCTGGCGGATTTTATGCCCTTCCGGCGCGGGTAGAGCGGTTTCCGGGCAGATGGGATCGTCTCACGACTTGGAAATCGCGGTAAAACGACAATCTGGAGCGCTCGACCCGGTGCGACCGGGCCGAGAACCGCTCCAGGAGCGCGCGAGGCTAAACAAACGCGTCGGCATCGGCTATTTGGAGCAGGATGCTCATTCCTTTCCTCGGTGAAAAACCGTTCTTCGACGACAAGAATCACGCCTTCTGGGTACTCCAGTCGGCCGGCTGGACCGGTTATTTCGTGCTACGCTCCCTGGGCGGGCTGGCGAACAATATGGGCCTGCTGTTCGTCGTGCCCACCGCGCTGACCACCGCAACCGGCTATTCGCTCACGCTGTTGATGGCGTCGGCCTTCCGCCGGCTGATCAAGCTGAAGCCGATAGTAACCTGGACGGTTTCGATCCTGATCCTGGTGGTCGCGGCTGCGATTTTCTCGTCGATCGAGACCTGGGCGCACGCCACTTTCTACCGCCCGCAGGAAATGCCCGAGGGCATCCAGTTCTTCGGCGCGATCCTGCTCGATTTCTCGCTGCTCGCCGCCTGGTCGGCGCTCTATTACGGCATCAACTTCTACCTGCTGCTCGAACAGCAGAGCGACCGGGTGGTGCGGCTCGAGAGCCAGGCGTCTTCGGCGCAGCTGGCGATGCTGCGCTACCAGCTCAACCCCCATTTCCTGTTCAACACGCTGAACTCGATCTCCACGCTGGTGCTGCTCAAGGAAACCCAGCGCGCCAATGCGATGCTGTCGCGGCTCTCCTCCTTTCTGCGCTACACCCTCGCCAACGAGCCCGAGGGCACGGTGAGCCTGACCCAGGAGGTCGAGACGCTCAAGCTGTACCTCGAAATCGAGAAGATGCGCTTCGAGGACCGGCTGCGAGCGCATTTCGAGATCGATCCGGCGGCATCGGAGGTCCGGCTGCCGTCGCTGCTGCTTCAGCCGCTCGTCGAAAACGCCATAAAATATGCGGTGACGCCGCTCGAGGAAGGGGCGGACATCAGCGTTCAGGCCCGGGTGATGGGGGGCGATCATGAGCGCCGTGTGATCATCACCGTATCCGATACCGGCCCGGGGTTGACCGACGGTGCTGCACGCCCCACCTATTCAACAGGCGTCGGTTTGGCGAACATTCGCGACAGACTGGCGCAGGCCTATGGCACCGATCAACGATTTGAGGTCCAGACTGGCCGGGACGAAGGCTTCGGTGTCCTGATCGACATCCCCTTCCAGACCGCGAAACAGCGCAAGGATTTTGAATGACCATCCGAACCATTCTCGTCGATGACGAGCCGCTGGCCATCCAGGGCCTTCAACTGAGGCTTGCCCCCCACGAGGATGTCGAAATCATCGAAACCTGCCTGAATGGCCGGGAGGCCATCCGGGCGATCAAGACCCACAAGCCGGACCTCGTGTTCCTGGACATCCAGATGCCGGGATTCGACGGCTTTTCGGTGATCCAGGGCTTGATGGAAGTCGAACCGCCGCTGTTCGTCTTCGTCACCGCTTATCAGGACCACGCGATCCGCGCCTTCGAGGCGCAGGCGATGGACTATCTGCTGAAGCCGGTCGACGAGCAGCGCCTCGCCGACACGCTCGACCGGGTCCGCCAGCGGCTCGCCGAGAAGCGTGGCGTCGAGGAAGCCGGCCGACTCAAGGAGGTGCTGGCCGAAGTCGCCCCCGACGCGGCCGACAATTTCGTCGACGGCGACGACGCCCCGGCCTCGAATCGTTTCGAGAAGCTGATCAACATCAAGGATCGCGGCCAGATATTCCGTGTGGACGTCGATACCATCGAGCGGATCGATGCGGCGGGCGACTATATGTGCATCTATACCGGCGACAACACGCTGATCCTGCGCGAGACGATGAAGGACCTCGAGAAGCGCCTCGATCCACGCCGCTTCCAGCGCGTCCACCGGTCGACGATCGTCAATCTGGACCTGGTCCGGCAGGTCAAGCCGCACACCAACGGCGAATGCTTCCTGGTGCTCGATTCGGGTGCGCAGGTGAAGGTCAGCCGCTCTTATCGCGAGGTTGTCGCCCGCTTCGTCCATTGACTTCTTCCTGTCTCCCCGGAACGGCGTGAAACAGGAGACGCCACCATGACCTTTCGCCCGCGCCGTACCGCACTCTACATGCCCGCATCGAATCTGCGCGCGATCGAGAAGGCGCGCAGCCTGCCGTGCGACGTGGTCATCCTCGATCTCGAGGATTCGGTGGCGCCCGAGGCGAAGGAGCAGGCCCGCGCCAATGCGGTCGACGCCGTCCGGGCTGGCGGTTTCGGCAGCCGCGAGCTGGTGATACGGGTCAATGCGATCGATACGCCTTGGGGCGCAGCCGATATCGCGGCGGCCGGCGCATCGGGGGTAGATGCGGTGCTGGCGCCCAAGGTGGGCGATCCCGAGACGGTGAGACGCTATCATGCTGCGATGGCGGCCGCGGATGCGGGGATGGGTTTCTGGGCCATGATCGAAAGCGTGCGGGCGATCTTTCGGCTCGAGCCGATCGCCGAGGCCATGGCGGCGCGGCCGGGCTGCTTCGTGCTCGGCACCAATGATCTCGCCAAGGAGATGGGTGCCCGCCTCACCGTCGAGCGCACCCCCTTTCTGGGGATGATGGCGCAGGCCGTGGCGGCGGCGAAGGGTTACGGCCTCGCCGCGCTCGACAGCGTCTATAATGCTTTCGACGACGATGCGGGGCTGGAGCGGCAGTGCGCCGAGGCGAGGGACTATGGCTTCGACGGCAAGACGGTGATCCATCCGCGCCAGATCGACATCGCAAACCGCCTGTTCAGCCCTTCGGAGCAGGAGATCGCCTGGGCGGAGGCGGCAGTCGCCGGCTTCGACGATCCGGAAAACCGGTCGAAGGGCGCTATCCGCGTTGGCGGAGAAATGGTGGAGCGGCTGCACCTTGATCGGGCGCACGCCATTCTCGCGATGACGGCCGACCGGCTAGGCTAGGGCCAGAGCCGCTCAGCGTAAAGGCCGTAAATGTGCGACTTTGAGCACTTAATCAGCGATGCTACGCGTGCAGGGTAATTACCGCTGACACCCGGAAGGGAAGGACAGGCTGACGCGGGCCCAGAACTTCATGCATCGCGTGCAGGCGCGATTGGCTGTCGATCGCACGACCGTCGGCCTTTCGATGCTGCTTGCCGCCGTCGCCATAGGGGCGGTCGTCGAGGCGATATCCGTGTCGGGTCCTCCGGAAGCCGCAGCGCATCGTGCGTTGGTCGGGGTGCTTGTCGTGGCAGGCGGATCGGCGGCGGCTGCGCTGACCTGGCTGTGGCGGACGCGGCCCGGTGCCCGGCTGCTGCTGGCGCGCCGGGAACTGGTGCAGGCGGTGGAATTCGCGGCGGTGATGGTGGTCGACGAGCAGGACGTGATCCGGCACTGGTCGCGGGGATGCGAGGAGCTCTTCGGCTGGAGCGCCGAGGAAGCGGAGGGCCAATCCCCCCGGGTGCTGCTGAACAGCCGGACTGTCGAGGAGGAGTCGGAACTCTGGCGACAGCTCAGAAGAGAGGGGCGCTGCGACCTCGACGCGGTCCACCGCCATCGCGACGGACGCGAGCTCATCATCCATCATGCCGTCAAGTTGTTCGACCATCCCGACGGCCGCTTTTCGGCCGTGAACGCGCTGACCGACGTGACCGAATGGCGCCGGGCGGAAGCCGCATTGCGGCTCAGCGAGGCACGGCTCGCCACCGCCGTCTCGGTCCAGGGAATCTTCATCTATGAGATCGACCTGATCACGGGGGAGACGATCTGGACGACCGATGGCGCGTTTTTCGGAGGGGCGTCGAATTCGCATCGCGGACCCGGCGAGAGTTTCCTGTGGGGCGCGGAGAGCAACGCGCTGGTTCGTGAGATCGTCGACGATGCGATCGCAGGAGGCCAGGATCGTGCCCATTTCGACTTCGAATTTCCTTATCCCGATGGCAGCCAGCGACTCGCCGAAGGCTGGGCGCGAATCATTCGCGATGACGACGGCCGGGCGGTGCGGCTGCTCGGCACCCACCTCGACGTGACCGAGCGCCGTGCGCGCGAGCGGGCGCTGCGCGCCGGCGAGGCCGAGCGGCGCGCGATCCTGGCAACAGTGCCCGATGCGATGTTCGTGTGCAGCGAGCACGGCGTGATCCGTGCCTGCAGCACGACGGCCTGCCAGTTGTTCGGCTATCAGGAAGCCAAGTTGCTCGGCCGCAACCTGCTTGACCTGATCGAAGACGGACGAGGCGACGAGACCATGTGCTGCGAGATGCTCCATGCCGTGAACGAGGACGGCGAAGCGGTCTGGCCGCGGCCCCTCAACGTCCGTCGCGCCGATGGCGAGCTCGTTCCGACTTCGTTCCTGATCGGTGACGCGACGGTGGAGGGAACCCGCATGTACGTCATCATCGGGCGGGACATGCGGGCTACGATCGCTTCGGAGGAGCGGTTTCACCGCCTCAGCAACGATCTCGCCCAGGTTTCCCGTCTGGGCATGATGGGTGAGATGGCGGCCGCGCTCGCCCATGAACTCAGCCAGCCACTCTCGGCAATCGTCAATTTCCTGGGGGCTGCCGACCTGATGCTCGATGCCGACCCCCGTGCCGATGTGCAGCGCCTGCGCAGCGCGCTCAGTTCAGCCGGCGGCCAGGCGGCGCGCGCGGGCGAGATCATCCGGCGTTTGCGCGCCTTCATCCTGCGGGGAGAGGCAGACATGCGCGCCGAGCGGCTGGCCAGCCTGGTGCGGGAGGCGGCAACACTGGCGCTGTTCAATACAAGCAGCTTTGGCGTCCGCCTCTCCTACGACTTCGAGCATGAGCATCGGCTGGTGCTGGGCGATCGTATCCAGATCCAGCAGGTGCTCGTCAATTTGATAAGAAATGCCGCCGATGCGATGGCGGCGCATGGCGGCGAGCGACGCGACCTGACGATTTCCACGACAATGGCGAGAGACAATCTGATCGAGATAGTGGTGCGCGATTCGGGACCGGGCATCGCCCCGGAGATGCTCGAACGGCTGTTCAGCCCCTTTGCAACCACCAAGCGCGAAGGGCTCGGCTTCGGCCTCGCCATTTCGCGCCGGATCGTCGAGGCGCATGGCGGCCAGTTGTCCGCCGAGCCCGCACCGGACGGTGGTGCGATCTTTCGCTTCACCTTGCCGGTGATGGAGGAGGTGCCGGCATGATGGCGCGTCATATCTACATCGTCGACGACGACGACGCCCTCCGCCACTCGGTCGAGGTGCTGCTCGATGTCGCCGGCGGCTTCGCGACCGCCTCCTTTGCGTCGGGGGAGGCCTTCCTCGATCGCGTTCCCTATGTCGAGGCCGGCTGCGTACTGCTCGATCTCAACATGCCGGGGCTCGACGGGCTCGAGGTCCTGCGCCGGCTGCAGCAGATCGACGACCGGTTCGAGACCATCCTGCTGACGGGCCAGGGCGATATCGGGGTGGCGGTCGAGGCGATGAAGGCGGGCGCGATGGATTTCATCGAGAAGCCGTATGACAATCGCATGCTCCTTACGGCGCTAGACAATGGCTTCGCCCGGATCGAGGACCGTGAGCGGGAAGCGAATGCGATCCAGGAGGCGCGGGAGCATATCGAGCGGCTCACGCCGCGCGAGCGCGACGTGCTGCTCGGCCTGATCGATGGCAAGGCCAATAAGATCATCGCCTATGAACTCGATATTTCGCCGCGAACCGTCGAGATCTACCGGGCGAACCTGATGGACAAGCTTGGCGTGCGCAGCGTCGCGGAAGCGGTTCGCATTGCCTTTGCGGCGGGGCTGGTGCCGGTTTTCCGCCGCTGACGATCGGTCTCGCGCCGCAGAAATGGCGGCGGAACAAAGGGTCCGACTTGCTGTTGGGGCATCCAGGGCTTGCCAACTGCTCGCTGCGCCGCAACATCGTTCCATCCGCCGTTTCTGGAGACCATGCGCTTCATGTCTTCTTCGTCAAAACCCTTCGCTGTTCTCGTCACCGGCGGTGCCGGTTATATCGGCAGCCATGCCGTGCTCGCGCTGCTCGATGCGGGGTGGCGGGTGTCGGTCATCGACAATCTCGTCACCGGCTTCCAATGGGCCGTCGATCCCCGCGCACGCTTCCACGAAGGCGACATCGCCGACGAGACACTGCTGGCCCGCATTATCGCCGAAGACCGCATCGGCGCGATCCTGCATTTCGCGGGATCTGTGGTGGTGCCCGAATCGGTCGAGGACCCGCTCAAATATTACCACAACAACACTGCCAACAGCCGCTCGCTGATCGACAGCGCGGTGCGCGGCGGGGTACGCCATTTCATCTTCTCGTCGACCGCGGCGACCTATGGCATCCCCGACGAGATTCCGGTGCGCGAGGATATGCCGACCTCGCCGATCAACCCCTATGGCATGTCCAAGCTGATGACCGAGGTGATGCTGCGCGATGTCGCCGCCGCCCATCCGATCAACTATTGTGCGCTGCGCTATTTCAATGTCGCCGGCGCCGATCCGCAGGGCCGCACCGGCCAGTCCACCGCAGGCGCCACGCACCTGATCAAGGTCGCGGTCGAAGCGGCGACCGGCAAGCGCGCGGAGGTGGCGATCTTCGGCACCGACTATGCGACGCCCGACGGCACCGGGGTGCGTGACTATATCCATGTCTCCGATCTGGCCGACGCGCATCTCCACGCGCTCGACACGCTGATTGCCGCACCGGATAGCAGCCACGTGATGAACTGCGGCTATGGCCGCGGCTTTTCCGTGCTTGAAGTGCTCGATTCGGTCGATCGTGTGACCAACCAGACCATCGTCCGTCGCATGGAACCGCGCCGCGCCGGCGATCCCGATGCGCTCGTCGCCGACAACGGCAGGATTCTGGCGACGACTCCATGGCGGCCGAAACTCGACGACCTCGACACCATCGTGGCGCACGCGCTGGCATGGGAGCGCAAGCTGGCGGAGCGTTAGGGAAATGAGCCCTCAAAAGCCGGACGCAGGCATACGCCCCGCTTGGCTTTGCACTAATAAGGCGCGGCTGCCATTCGGCAGCTTCCGGATACGCCCGATCCGAACGACGCGTCAGAATTCCGCGTCAAGCTCCTCGACTTCCTCCGGCTCGGCCAACGCCGCCTTGGTCCATTCCCGCATCAGCGGCCACTCGCCGATCGTGGCGCAATAGCTCCGGCAGACGGGATCGAGCGGGATTGCATAAGAGATGAAGCGGGTGGCGACCGGCGCGAACATCGCGTCGGCGACGCAGGGCTTATTGCCGAACAGCCAGGGTCCGCCATAGCGCTGGATGCAGTCCCGCCAGATCGCCTGGATCCGCTCGATATCGGGGCGCGCGCCGGCGAACAGGCGGAAGCTGTCGTGGCGCGCCCGCAGGTTCATGGGCAAGGCGGAGCGAAGATTCTGGAATCCCGAGTGGATTTCTCCGGAGACCGAGCGGCAGTGGGCGCGGGCAAGCTTGTCCGCCGGATACAGGCCTGCGTCGGGAAAGCTCTCATGGAGATATTCGGCGATCGCCAGCGTGTCCCATATGCTGGCCCCTTCATGGGTCAGCCGCGGCACCAGCACGGAGGGCGAGAGCAGCAGCAGTTCGGCGCGTTGCCCGGGCGCGTCGATCGGCACGGCTTCCTCAACGAGTTCGAGGCCCGCCAGCTTGCACAGAAGCCAGCCGCGCAGCGACCAGGATGAGTAGTTTCGGCTCGAAATCGTCAGGATCGCTTCGGGCATCGATGTCCCCCTTCGGCACGATCATGACATTAATTCATTGAAAGCGTCAAAATTTTATGGCGGTGCAGCATAAGGTCGTTAACGTATGTAAGTTGAGCAGATGGCCTACTGCTGCTCGGGGGACAATGCGGTCATGCTGTACCAGTTTTACCAGACCATGACCGACATGAGCGAGCCGTTCCGCATGTTCGCAAGCGCGGGGCTCAGCGCCCGGCCGCTGTTCGGGCAGTTGGGCAAGCAGCCGCTCGCCAACAGCATGTTCGCGGCGCTCGATATGGTCGCTCACACCAAGCTCATCGCCGAGCGGCCGGCCTATCGAATTCACACTGCGCTGTCAGGTAACAGCGAGGTGGCGGTGCGCGAGGAACTGATCGCCGCTACGCCGTTCGCCGACCTGCTCCATTTCGCCAAGGATGAAGCTTCGGTCGTCCAGCCCAAGATCCTGCTGGTCGCGCCGATCTCCGGCCACTTCGCGACCTTGCTTCGCAACACGGTGCAGACCCTGCTGCGCGACCATGACGTCTATATCACCGACTGGAAGAACGCTCGCGACATACCACTAGCCGCCGGCCGCTTCGGGTTCGACGATTATGTCGATCACGTCATCCACTTCCTCGAGCAGATCGGCCCACCCGTCCACATGGTCGCAGTGTGCCAGCCCTGTGTGCCGGCGCTTGCCGCCGTCGCGCTGATGTCGAAGAGGGATAACCCGGCAACGCCGCTCAGCCTGACCCTGATGGGTGGGCCGGTCGACGTGCGGATCAATCCCACGGTGGTGAATGATCTGGCCAATCAGCATGATTTCGAATGGTTCGAGCAGAATGTCATCTCCTCGGTGCCGTGGCGCTATGATGGGCGAGCGCGGCGGGTCTATCCGGGTTTCCTCCAGCTGACCGCCTTCATGGCGATGAACGCGGCGCGCCACCAGGAACAGCACCGTGCGCTCTACCAGCATCTGGCCGACGGCGAGGAGGAGCAGGCCAGGATGATCCGCGATTTCTACGACGAATATTTCGCGGTGCTCGACCTGACCGCCGAATTCTATCTCGAGACGATCGACCGGGTGTTCCAGCGCGCGTTGCTGGCCAAGGGCGAACTGGACTATCGCGGAGAGCGGGTCGACTGCGCCGCCATCAAGCGCACCGCGCTGCTCACCGTCGAAGGCGAACGCGACGATATCTGCGCGGTTGGACAGACCGCGGCGGCGCATGATCTGTGCTCGGGACTGAGGCCGCACATGAAGCGCCACTATCTCCAGGCCGGCGTCGGCCATTATGGCGTGTTCAGCGGGCGCAAGTGGGACAATCAGATCTACCCGCAAGTCAGGAACTTCATCCTCGGCGCGAGCTGAGTTCCCCGATCCAGACGCCATTCCCCACGCCCGCCCGCTTCCCCTCAAGAACCGGCAAAAAAAGGGGCCGGTCCACTGGGGGCCGGCCCTTAAAGTTTTAGGAGAGGATGCCTGAAAGGCCCATTCTTTGTGCAAGTGCGAACAAAAAAACGCAAGGGGAAAAACGACGTCTCGCATGAAAAAATATCAACGCATTGAGAACGAACGATATTTTATATTCAGCTGTGTAAGCCCGCTGCAACTGCGTTCTGTCTCTCTCGCACTTGCAAGATCGATTATGTGATGGATTGCCAGAGTCGGCCCCGAGGACCAAGCTGGCAGCTTGGCGGCGAGGGATAAGGAAATGTCGGAAAACCGCGGAATCGGCGTGGGTGCCCGCGAACTGACCCTGCGCGGGCTGCTGCTCGGTGCGCTGATCACCATCGTCTTCACCTCGGCCAACGTCTATCTGGGACTTAAGGTCGGCCTCACCTTCGCGACGTCGATTCCCGCTGCGGTGATCTCCATGGCGATCCTGCGACTCGTGCGCACCAGCAACATCTTCGAAAACAACATCGTGCAGACGGTGGCGTCGGCGGCGGGCTGCATAGCCTCGATCATCTTCGTGCTGCCGGGCCTCGTCATGGTCGGCTGGTGGCAGGGCTTCCCCTTCTGGCAGAGCTTCCTGCTGTGCGCGTCGGGCGGGATGATGGGCGTGGTGCTGTCGGTGCCGCTGCGCCGGGCACTGGTGACCGGATCGGACCTGCCCTATCCCGAGGGCGTTGCTGCCGCGGAAGTGCTGCGCGTCGGCACCGGGACGCGCGAGGGGGCCGCCGAAGCGGGGGCGGGGCTCAGGATCATCCTCGCGGGCTCGGTCGCCTCGATGGGGTTCGCGCTGCTTGCGGCAACCCGTCTGGTGGCCGCCGAGGCATCGACCTGGTTTCGCATCGGCACCAGCTATGCCGCCACCGGGTTGTGGACGTCGTTGTCCTTCGCGCTGCTTGGCGCGGGACATCTGGTCGGACTGTCGGTGGGGCTGGCGATGGGGCTCGGCCTGGTCATCGCCTTCGGCATCGCGACGCCGATCCTGAGCGCGCTGGCGGCGATGCCCGGACCGGCCGAGGCGGCGGCCTTGTCGGTGTTCGGCAGCGACGTGCGCTTCCTGGGCGCGGGCGTGATCGGTGCCGCGGCGATCTGGACGATGGGCAAGCTGGCGCGTCCGCTATGGCGCGGCATGGCCGGCGCGATGGCGGCCTCGAAGGCGCGCAAGGCGTCCGCCGAACTGCTGCCGGTCGAGGAACGCGACATCCCGGTCGGATGGCTTGCGCTGATCGTCGTGGCGATGGCGCCGCCGATCATCGGTCTGCTGTGGTATTTCGCCGGCGAAGGCCCGCTCGCCGGTTTCGCGCTGCCGCTGTCGCTCGGCTTCTATGTCTATGTGCTGGCGATGGGGGCGTTCGTGGCCGCGATCTGCGGTTACATGGCCGGCCTGATCGGATCGTCGAACAGTCCGGTATCGGGGTTGGGGATCCTCGCGGTGCTGGGATCGGCGCTGCTGCTGGCGGTGGCGGTCAAGCCGCTCGCCGGCTCGGGCGCGGGGCCGCAGCTGGTCGCCTTCGCGCTGTTCGTCACCGGGCTGGTGCTCGCCTGCGCGGTGATCGCCAACGACAATCTCCAGGATCTCAAGACCGGGCAATTGATCGGCGCCACGCCGTGGAAGCAGCAGGTCGCGCTGATGGTCGGCGTGCTGGCCGGATCTGCGGTGATCCCGCCGATTCTCGACCTGCTCAACGCCGCCTATGGTTTCGCGCCACTGCCGGGCACCGGCCTGCCGACGCCCCAGGCGCCGCTGCCCGCCCCGCAGGCGACGCTGATCGCGACGCTGGCGCGCGGCATATTGGGCGAGGGGCTCGACTGGCGGATGATCTTCATAGGGGCCGGGGTCGGACTGCTGCTGGTCGCGCTCGATGCCTGGCTGGGTCGGCGCGGCTGGCTGCGGCTGCCGCCACTCGCGGTCGGCATCGGCATCTACCTGCCGATGTCGGCGACGCTGCCGGTCGTGATCGGTGCGGTGATCGGCTATTATTACGATCGCCGCCGCCCCGATCCGGTATCGCAGCGCATGGGCGTGCTGCTCGCCTCGGGCTTCATCGTCGGCGAGAGCCTGTTCGGCGTGCTGCTCGCAGGCCTTATCGTCGCGACCGGCAGCGGAGCCCCGCTCGCGCTGATCGGCGAAGGGCATGAGGGCGCGGCGATGGCGGCCGGCACCGCGCTGGTGATCGCAATGCTGGTCTGGCTGTACCGCTGGACGGCCAGGACGGCGGCCGAGGTCGGATAGCCGTCGCCGGGCGAGATTGCCAATTCGGCCCGGTGCCGCTATGGCCCGCGCCGGCTCTTTCAAATCCTCATCTCCAGGTGACACCCATGAAGATCAGCGGCGTGGACATCCGTCCCGGCAATATCATCGAATATGAAGGCGGCATCTGGCGCGCGGTCAAGATCCAGCACACCCAGCCCGGCAAGGGCGGCGCCTATATGCAGGTCGAGCTGAAGAACCTGATCGACGGACGCAAGAACAATGTCCGTTTCCGCTCGGCCGAGAGCGTCGAGCGTGTCCGCCTCGACACCACCGATTTCCAGTTCCTGTTCGCCGATGGCGAGTCCCTGACCTTCATGGACAAGGCGACCTACGAGCAGATCACCCTGCCGCGCGACCTGCTGGGCGATGCCGCCGCCTTCCTGCAGGACGGCATGGACGTGGTGATGGAGCTTTACGACGAGCGCCCGATCTCGGTGCAGCTGCCCGATACCGTCGAGGCGACCGTGGTCGAGGCCGACGCCGTGGTGAAGGGCCAGACCGCATCGTCGAGCTACAAGCCCGCGATCCTCGACAATGGCGTGCGCGTCATGGTGCCGCCGTTCATCGGCTCGGGCACCCGGATCGTCGTCGACGTCTACAGCCAGGAATATGTCCGCCGCGCCGAATAATCAGCGTCGAACGAAGCCGTTCGTCCCGAGCGTAGTCGAGGGACGTTGGCAGGCAGAACGTGTCTCGACTTCGCTCGACACGAACGGAGATGTACTTTGGTAGCCCATTCAGGTCTCATCACCGTCATGGACCGCGCGGCGCGCAAGGCTGCGCCGCGGCTGCGGCGCGACTTCAACGAGGTCCAGCAACTCCAGGTGAGCCGCAAGGGGCCCGCGGACTTCGTGTCGATGGCCGACCGGCGCGCCGAGGAGACCCTCTATGAGGAGCTCAAGCGGGCCCGGCCCGACTGGGGTTTCGTGATGGAGGAGGCCGGCATCGTCGAAGGCGATCCGTCGAAGCCGCGCTGGATCGTCGATCCGCTCGACGGCACCTCGAACTTCCTCCACGGCCTGCCCCACTTCGCGATCTCGATCGCGGTGGAGGAGCCGCGCACCGGCCAGGTTCGCGGCGAGGTGACGCAGGGGCTGATCTACCAGCCGCTCACCGACGAGAGCTTCTGGGCCGAAAAGGGCCGCGGCGCCTGGTTGCAGGACCGCCGGCTGCGCGTGTCGGCGCGGCGCGACCTCAGCGAGGCGCTGGTCGCGACCGGCATTCCCTTCCTCGGCCATGGCGATATCCGCGAATGGACCTCGATCTTCGCTTCGGTCGCGCCGGAAGTGGCGGGCATCCGCCGTTTCGGCTCGGCGGCGCTCGATCTCGCCTGGGTCGCGGCGGGGCGCTACGACGCCTTCTGGGAGGCAGACCTGCAGATCTGGGACGTGGCGGCGGGAATATTGCTGGTGCGCGAGGCCGGCGGTTTCGTCAGCGATTTCCGCGGCGGCGATCGGATGCACGAACGCAACGAATATCTCGCGACCAATGACGGGCTTGCGACCAAGCTGCACAAGCTGGTGGCGCAGGGGGTGAAGGGGCTTTGATCCGCTAATTTCGTCCTCCCAACCAAGGATGGAAGGACGAGGCAGATGGACGCCCGGGAAGCCCCGGCTGTTTGCGATTCATTCTCACCGGCGCGCCGTCTTGCTTAGCAGGTGCAGCGGGCCTAAACGTCCCGCGAAAGGCCGGATTCCCGGCCCGTTGCTCGGAGCTTCCTTCATGGCGACAGTCGCCGCCGGATATTTGCCGATCCTGCTGTTTCTGGGCGTGGCGCTCGTCCTGTCGAGCGCCTTCGTTTTCCTGCCGATGGCGGTTGGCCGGCTGACGGGCGCGCACAAGCCGAACCCGGAGAAGCTCACTGAATATGAATGCGGCTTTCCCGCCTTCGAGGACAGCCGCGCCCAGTTCGACGTGCGCTTCTATCTCATCGCCATCCTGTTCATCGTCTTCGATCTCGAAGCCGCCTTCCTGTATCCCTGGGCGGTATCGCTCGGCGGTATCGGGTTCGTCGGCTGGCTGTCGATGATGATCTTCCTGGTCGAGTTGCTGATCGGCTACATCTACGCGTGGAAGAAGGGAGCGCTGGAATGGGAGTGATCCTCGATCCGGCTCGGAATCCGCACCCGACCGAGAATTCCGACATCAGCGTCGCGCCCGACGCCGACTATTTCAAGGCGCTTCAATCGGAGGTCAGCGACAAGGGCTTCCTCGTCACCTCGACCGAGGAGCTGTTCCAGTGGGCGCGCACCGGCTCGCTGTGGTGGATGACCTTCGGCCTCGCCTGCTGCGCGGTCGAGATGATCCACGTCAACATGCCGCGCTACGATCTCGAGCGCTTCGGCGCCGCGCCGCGCGCTTCACCGCGCCAGTCGGACGTGATGATCGTCGCCGGCACGCTGTGCAACAAGATGGCCCCCGCGCTGCGGCGGGTCTATGATCAGATGTCCGAGCCCAAATATGTGATCTCGATGGGCAGCTGCGCCAATGGCGGCGGCTATTATCACTATAGCTATTCAGTGGTGCGCGGCTGCGACCGGATCGTGCCGGTCGACATCTATGTCCCCGGCTGCCCACCGACCGCCGAGGCGCTGCTCTATGGCATCATGCAGCTGCAGCGGAAGATCCGCCGGGTCGGGACGCTCGAACGGTGAGGGGTTAACGATGGCCACGTCTCTCACCTTTCCCCGTTTCGCGTCGAATGACGGGATCGTCGAAGCCGCCACCGCCGCGCTGGGCGACCGGCTGCTCGGCGTGCGCATCTGCGTCGGCGAGATCGCGCTGCATGTGCGCCGCGACAGCATCGTGGACGTGCTCCGCACCCTGCGCGACGAGCTCGAATATCAGCAGCTGATGGAGATCGCCGGGGTCGACTATCCGGATCGACCCGAGCGGTTCGAAGTGGTCTATTGCCTGCTCAGCCTGACGAAGAACCATCGCATCCGCGTCCATGTCAGCACCGACGCGGAGACGCCGGTTCCGTCGGTGACCGGACTGTGGCCGGTCGCCGGCTGGCTCGAACGCGAAGTGTTCGACATGTATGGCGTGCTGTTCGACGGCAATCCCGACCTGCGGCGCATCCTCACCGACTATGGCTTTCGCGGCCATCCGCAGCGCAAGGATTTCCCGCTGACCGGCTATGTCGAGCTGCGCTATTCCGAAGTCCACAAGCGCGTGGTCTATGAGCCGGTCAAGCTGGCCCAGGATTTCCGCAGCTTCGACTTCATGAGTCCCTGGGAAGGGGCCGACTATATCCTGCCGGGCGACGAGAAGGTGTCGCCGACCCAGCCGGGCGCGCCGACGCCAGCGCCCGCACCGGCCAGCCCCGCGCCCTCGCCGGTCGCCGCCACGCCGCCGCCGGGAACGCCGAAGACAACCGACAGCGTCGCGCAGACGGGCGAGGGCAAGGCCGATCCCAAGGGCGACGGGGCGAAGAAATGATGGTGAACTCCTCCTCCGTCATTCCAGCGCAAGCTGGAATCCCCCTTTTCTTCAATCTCAGCGAAGGCAATGAGATCCCAGCTTTCGCTGGGATGACGCATTGCGACGGGATGGCGGCATGACCGATCTCCGCGCCTATCCGGAAGCGGGCACCAACGTGCCGCCGTCGCAGGGCGTCACCGACGCGCCGGCCTCGCCTGACGTCCAGATCCAGAACTACACGATCAACTTCGGTCCCCAGCATCCGGCCGCGCACGGCGTGCTGCGGATGGTGATGGAGCTCGACGGCGAGATCGTCGAGCGGGTCGATCCGCATGTCGGGCTGCTGCATCGCGGCACCGAGAAGCTGATCGAGTACAAGACCTATCTCCAGGCACTGCCCTATTTCGACCGGCTCGACTATTGCTCGCCGCTGGCGATGGAGCACAGCTATGTGCTGGCGATCGAGAAGCTGCTCCAGCTCGAAGTGCCGTTGCGCGCGCAATATCTGCGGGTGCTGTTCGCCGAGCTGACCCGCATCTGCAACCACATGCTCAACCTGGGCTCGCACGTCATGGACGTCGGCGCGATGACGCCGAACCTGTGGCTGTTCGAAGTCCGCGAGGATTGCCTCAACTTCTTCGAGCGCGCGTCGGGCGCGCGCATGCACGCCGCCTGGTTTCGCCCCGGCGGCGTCCATCAGGATGTGCCGCTCAAGCTGCTGACCGACATGGCCGACTGGCTCGACACCCGCCTGCCGCGGCTGTTCGAGGACGCGATCAGCCTTGTCGCGGACAACCGCATCTTCAAGCAGCGCAATGTCGACATCGGCACGGTGAGCCGCGACGATGCGATCGCCTGGGGCTTCTCCGGCCCGATGATCCGCGCCGCCGGCATCCCGTGGGACATCCGCAAGAGCCAGCCCTACGACGTCTATGACCGGATGGACTTCGAGATTCCGGTCGGCACGCGCGGCGACTGCTATGATCGTTTCATGGTCCGGGTCGAAGAAGTGCGGCAGTCGGCGCGCATCATGAGGCAGTGCCTGACCGAGATGCCCGAAGGTCCGATCGCCAGCCTCGACCGCAAGGTGGTGCCGCCGAAGCGCGGCGAGATGAAGCGCTCGATGGAAGCGCTGATCCACCATTTCAAACTGTACACCGAGGGCTTCCACGTTCCCGCCGGCGACGTCTATGTCGCGACCGAGAGCCCGAAGGGCGAGTTCGGCGTCTATCTGGTCTCCGACGGCAGCAACAAACCCTATCGCTGCAAGATCCGCCCGACCGGCTTCAGCCATCTCCAGGCGATGGACTTCATGATGAAGGGCCACATGCTCGCCGACACCACCGCGGTGCTGTCCGCCATCGACATCGTGTTCGGGGAGGTCGACCGCTAATGTCTGACGCAGCCTATATCCCGGACGAGGCCGAGACGCGCGCGCGCTGGGGCGGGTTCGCCTGGACGGCCGAGAATGCCGAACAGGCGCAGAAAATCATCGCGCGCTATCCGCCGGGGCGGCAGCAGTCGGCGGTGATGCCGCTGCTCGATCTGGCGCAGCGCCAGGTTGGCGCGGAGACGCAGACCCAGGGCTGGCTGCCGATCCCGGTGATGGAATATATCGGCAAGCAGCTCGGCATGGCCTATATCCGCGTGCTCGAGGTCGCCAGCTTCTACACCATGTATAATCTGGCGCCGGTCGGCCGCTATCATGTTCAGGTGTGCGGGACGACGCCGTGCATGCTGCGCGGCTCGGACGACGTGCTCGACGCCTGTTATAAGAAGGGCCTGAAGAAGGGCTCGACCACCGCGGACGGGCTGTTCACCTTGACCGAGGTCGAGTGCCTGGGCGCCTGCGCCAACGCGCCGATGGTCCAGATCAACGACGATAATTACGAAGACCTGACCTTCGAGACGACGACGGCGATCCTCGAGGCGCTGGCCAAGGGCGAGCAGCCCAGGATCGGCCCCCAGATCGAGCGCAAGACGAGCTGCCCCGAGGGCGGCCCGACCACGCTCAAGGAGATGGTGTCGGAGAACCACGACTATCGTGGACGCTGGGGAACGCCGGCATGAGCGCGCTGATCTCGATCATCGTTACGATCATCGTGGCGGTCATCCTCATCAAGCTGACCTTCAAGCTGCTCGGCATCGCCATCGCGCTGGCGATCGGCGTGGCGGTGTACTTGATCGCGTCGAAGCTGTTCGGGAAATCGGCATGATGGCGGCTCCTAATTTCGTCATTCCAGCGAAAGCTGGAATCTCCGTTTCCCTCACCGCCAATCGAGGCAGTGGGATCCCAGCTTTCGCTGGGATGACGCATCTTGTTCAGGGCAGCCGTCATGCTTGACGACAAGGATCGCATCTTCACCAATCTCTACGGCTTCCAGCCGTGGAGCCTCGAGGCCGCGCGCAAGCGGGGCGACTGGGACGACACCAGGGCGCTGATGGCGCGCGGGCAGGACCAGATCATCGAGGACATCAAGACCTCGGGCCTGCGCGGCCGCGGCGGGGCGGGCTTCCCGACCGGCATGAAGTGGAGCTTCATGCCCAAGGAGCCCAAGCCCGGCAAGCCGAGCTTCCTGGTGATCAACGCCGACGAATCCGAGCCGGGTTCGTGCAAGGACCGCGAGATCATCCGCCACGATCCGCACAAGCTGATCGAGGGCGCGCTGATTGCCGGCTTCGCGATGCGCGCGCGCGCGGCCTATATCTATATCCGCGGCGAATTCATCTACGAGGCGAAGGTCCTCTTCGCCGCCGTCGAGGAGGCTTATGCGGCCGGCCTGCTCGGCAAGAACGCTGCCGGATCGGGTTATGATTTCGACGTCTTCGTCCATCGCGGCGCGGGCGCCTATATCTGCGGCGAGGAAACCGCGCAGATCGAGAGCCTCGAAGGCAAGAAGGGCCAGCCGCGCCTTAAGCCGCCCTTTCCGGCCGGCGCGGGCCTCTATGGCTGTCCGACGACCGTCAACAATGTCGAATCGATCGCGGTGGCGCCGACCATCCTGCGACGCGGCGCAGAATGGTTCGCGGGCATCGGCCGCGCGGGCAACCAGGGCACCAAGCTGTTCCAGATCTCGGGCCATGTGAACAAGCCCTGCGTGGTCGAGGAAGCGATGGGCATCTCGTTCGAGGAGCTGATCGACAAGCATGCCGGCGGAATCCGCGGCGGCTGGGACAATCTTCTCGCGGTGATCCCCGGCGGTTCGTCGGTGCCGCTCGTGCCGGCGGCGCAGATCAAGGACGCGCCGATGGACTTCGACGGGCTCAAGGCGCTCGGCTCGGGCCTCGGCACCGCCGCCGTCATCGTCATGGACAAGTCGACCGACATCGTCCGCGCGATCAGCCGTCTGTCCTATTTCTATAAGCATGAGAGCTGCGGCCAGTGCACGCCGTGCCGCGAGGGCACCGGCTGGATGTGGCGGGTGATGGAGCGGCTGCGCACCGGCGACGCGGCGGTCGAGGAGATCGACATGCTGCTCGACGTCACCAAGCAGGTCGAGGGCCACACCATCTGCGCCCTGGGCGACGCCGCGGCCTGGCCGATCCAGGGCCTGCTGCGCCACTTCCGCCCGGAGGTGGAGCGCCGGATCGCCGAGAAGAGCGGCGCCTTTGCGGAGGCGGCGGAGTGAAGTTCATCTCGCCGTCACCGTCATCTGGTACGTCATCCCGGCGAAAGCCGGGACCCATATGCGCTGTCTTCAGGATGACAGCGGCGACCTTTCCGCACGGTACTATAAGCCCGTCCTCATGGGTCCCGGCCTTCGCCGGGATGACGGATGGGGCGGGGGAGCGGCGCGAATCCGAGCATCGAGACGGCAAGATCGTCCCACAGCGGATTGCCGCGTTCGATCAGCGCGATCTTCCAGTCGCGCTTCCATCCCTTGATGCGCTTCTCGCGGACGATGGCGTCACGAATGTCGTCATGGCTTTCGACGAAGACGAGGCGCTTGACACCATAGTCGCGGGTGAAGCCGGGAAGCAGGCCCGCGCGATGCTCGCCGACGCGTTTGCCGAGGTCGGAGGTCACGCCGGTATAGAGCGTGCCGTAGCGCTTGCTCGCAAGGATGTAGACATGGCCTCCCATCGGTCATCAGCCTATCAGATCACGACGGAATTCGCTCATGCCTAAGCTCACCGTAGACGGGATCGAAGTCGAAGTTCCGGTCGGCGCCACGGTGCTTCAGGCCTGCGAAGCCGCGGGCAAGGAGATACCACGCTTCTGCTATCATGAGCGGCTGTCGATCGCCGGCAATTGCCGGATGTGCCTGGTCGAGGTGAAGCCCGGCCCGCCCAAGCCGCAGGCTTCGTGCGCGCTGCCCGCCGCCGACAAGCAGGAGGTGTTCACCCAGACGCCGATGGTGAAGAAGGCGCGTGAGGGGGTGATGGAGTTCCTGCTCATCAACCACCCGCTCGATTGCCCGATCTGCGACCAGGGCGGCGAATGCGACCTGCAGGACCAGTCGATCGCCTATGGCAAGGGTGCGAGCCGCTTCCACGAGAACAAGCGCGCCGTCACCGACAAATATATGGGCCCGATCGTCAAGACGACGATGACCCGCTGCATCCAGTGCACCCGCTGCGTCCGCTTCGCCGAGGAGGTCTCCGGCATCGAGGAGATCGGCGCGATCTATCGCGGCGAGAATATGCAGATCACCTCCTATCTCGAGCAGGCGGTGACCAGCGAGCTTTCGGGCAATGTCGTCGACCTGTGCCCGGTCGGCGCGCTTACCAGCAAGCCCTATGCGTTCGAGGCGCGGCCGTGGGAGCTCAAGAAGACCCCCGGGATCGACGTGATGGACGCGGTCGGCACCAACGTCCGCTTCGACAGCCGCGGCCGGCAGGTGCTGCGCGTGCTGCCGCGGATCAACGAGGACGTGAACGAGGAATGGGCGTCGGACAAGACGCGCCACGCCATCGACGGCCTGGTCCGCCGCCGGCTCGACAAGCCCTATGTCCGCAAGGACGGCAAGCTGGTCGAGGCGAGCTGGCCCGAAGCCTTCGCCGCGATCAAGGCGGTCAAGGCAGGCTCGTCGGTCGCCGCGGTGGCCGGCGACCAGCTCGATTGCGAGACGATGTACGCCGCCAGGGCGCTGCTGGCGAAGATGGGCTCGACCTTGCTCGAAGGCCGCCAGACCGGCATGGACTATGATGTGTCGAACATCGCCGCGGTCAATTTCAACAGCACGATCGCGGGGATCGAGACGGCCGACGCGATCCTGATCGTCGGCTCGAACCTGCGCTGGGAAGCGCCGCTGATCAACACCCGCGTCCGCAAGGCGTTCAAGCGCGGGGCGAAGGTCTTCGCGGTCGGCGAGGAGGTGAACCTCACTTATCCGGCGACCTGGCTCGGCAATGACCTCGGCCTGCTCGGCAAGCTGCCCGGCGACGTCACCGATGCCTTCGCTGCTGCCCAGCGCCCGGCGCTGATTCTCGGCGGCGGCGGGCTCAAGGCCGGCGCCCAGGGCGCGACCTTGGCGCTGGCCGGCTCGCTCGGCCTGATCAAGCAGGGCTGGAACGGCTATAATGTCGTCCACCTCGCGGCCGCGCGCATGGGCGGGCTGATGCTCGGCTATGGCCAGCAGGGCGGCCTCGCCGACCTGGTCGCGGCGGCGCCCAAGCTGCTGTTCCTGCTCGGTGCCGACGACGTCGATGCGGCGAAGTTCGGCAACAGCTTCAAGGTCTATATCGGCCACCATGGCGATGCCGGCGCGGCCGCCGCCGACGTGATCCTGCCGGGCGCGGCCTATACCGAGAAGGCCGGCACCTATGTGAACACCGAAGGCCGGGTCCAGCGCAGCGACCGCGCCGTCTTCCCGCCCGGCGATGCCCGTGAGGACTGGGCGATCCTGCGCGCGCTGAGTGACGTGCTCGGCCACAGGCTGCCGTTCGACAGCTTCGACGCCCTGCGCGCCGCGATGGCGGCCGAGGTTCCGGCGCTCGGCGCCGAGGGACTCGCCGACTATGCCTGGGCGCCGCCGTCGCTCGCCGCCGATGCGTCGGGACCGGTCGGCTATCCGATCAAGGATTTCTACCTGACCAACCCGATCGCCCGCGCCAGCGATACGATGCAGCGCTGCTCGGCCGAACTGCTCCACGGCGAAAGCTTCGCGGAGGCGGCGGAATGACCGCGCTGTTCCAGAGCTGGGGGCTGCCGTTCGAATGGGCGTGGTTCACCTCGACGATCGTCGGCATCCTGGTCATCGCGCTGCCGCTGATGCTCGCGGTGGCGATGATCATCTATGCCGATCGCAAGATCTGGGCGGCGATGGCGCTGCGGCGCGGGCCGAACGTCGTCGGCCCCTGGGGCCTGCTGCAGAGCTTCGCCGATGGCGCCAAGGTGTTCCTCCAGGAGACCATCATTCCGTCGGCCGCGAACAAGGGCCTGTTCCTGCTCGCGCCGATCATCACCTTCACGGTGGCGCTGGTGGTGTGGGCGGTGATCCCCTTCTCGCCGGGCGTGGTGGTCGCCGACATCAATGTCGGCCTGCTCTATGTGCTCGCCGCCTCGTCGATCGGCGTCTATGGCGTGATCATCGCCGGCTGGGCCTCCAATTCCAAATATCCCTTCTATTCGGCGCTGCGCGCAGCCGCGCAGATGGTGTCCTATGAGGTATCGATCGGCTTCGTGCTGATCTCGGTGGTGCTGTGGACCGGCAGCTTCAACATGTCGGCGATCATCGAGGGCCAGCGCGCGCACATCTTCGGCTTCATCAACGGCTATGGCTTCAATCCGCTGCTGTTCCCGATGGCGGTGGTGTTCCTGATCTCGTCGATGGCGGAGACGGCACGCGCGCCGTTCGACCTGACCGAGGCGGAGAGCGAGCTCGTCGCCGGCTACCAGACCGAATATTCGTCGATGGCGTTCGCGCTCTACTGGCTCGGCGAATATGCCAATGTCATCCTGATGTGCGGGCTCAATGCGATCCTGTTCTGGGGCGGCTGGCTGCCCCCGGTCGACTGGGCGCCGCTCTACATGGTGCCCGGGATCATCTGGTTCTTCGCCAAGCTGATGTTCTTCTTCTTCGTCTTTTCGTGGGTGAAGGCGACGGTGCCGCGCTACCGCTACGACCAGCTGATGCGGCTGGGCTGGAAAGTCTTCCTGCCGCTGTCGCTGTTCTGGGTCGTCCTGGTCTCGGGCTGGCTCGAAGTCACCCGCTACGGAGTCTTCTGATGAGCGTCTCGCACATCATCAAGTCGTTCACGCTCTGGGAGTTCGTGAAGGCGCACTGGCTGACCTTGAAATATTTCTTCAAGGCCAAGGCGACGATCAACTATCCCTATGAAAAGAACCCGCTCAGCCCGCGCTTCCGCGGCGAGCATGTGCTGCGCCGCTATCCCAATGGCGAGGAGCGCTGCATCGCGTGCAAGCTGTGCGAGGCGGTGTGCCCGGCGCAGGCGATCACGATCGAATCCGAACCGCGCGAGGACGGCTCCCGCCGCACCACGCGCTACGATATCGATATGACCAAGTGCATCTTCTGCGGCTTCTGCCAGGAAGCCTGCCCGGTCGATGCGATCGTCGAAGGCCCGAACTTCGAATATTCGACCGAGACGCGCGAGGAGCTGATCTACGACAAGGCCAAGCTGCTCGCGAACGGCGACCGCTGGGAACCGGCGATCGCGGCCAACCTTGCCGCCGATGCGCCGTACCGGTAATGGCCGCCATCGCTCCACTATCTCCGCTCATCCTGAGCAGGGGCCGAGCTTGCCGAGGACCCGTGTCGAAGGATCTCCTTCGATACGCCATCTCGCCAGGCTCAATGGCTACTCAGGACGAGCGGGTGGTTTTTAATTGGGATCTGACCGCCCGATGATCCAGACCATCGCCTTCTATCTGTTCGCCACGCTGGTGATCGCCTCCGCGACGCTCACCATCCTTGCGCGCAATCCGGTGCACAGCGTGCTGTGGCTGATCCTCGCCTTCTTCAACGCGGCCGGGCTGATGGTGCTCGTCGGTGCCGAGTTCATCGCGATGCTGCTCGTCATCGTCTATGTCGGCGCGGTCGCGGTGCTGTTCCTGTTCGTGGTGATGATGCTCGACATCGACTTTGCCGAGCTGCGCGCCGGCTTTGCGCAATATCTGCCGTTTGGCGTGCTGCTGGTGATCGTGCTCGCCGCGGAGATGATCTTCGCGGTCGGCGCGTGGAAGGCGGGCGGCATCGACATGGCGACGCGCATCGCGCCGACGCCGGCCGAAGTGCCGAACATCGAAGCGCTCGGCACCCTGATCTACACCCGCTACCTCTATATCTTCGAGGGCGCCGGGCTGGTGCTGCTGGTCGCGCTGATCGGCGCCATCGTCCTTACCCACCGGGTCCGTGGCGGTGTGAAGGCGCAGAATATCAGCGCCCAGAACATGCGCCGCCCCGAAGACGCAACCCGCAACGTCAAGCCGGCCATCGGCCAGGGGGTGGAGCTGTGAATTCTGTTGCCAGCGTCATCCTGAACTTGTTTCAGGATCCACCGCGCCACGGGAGTGCCCTGGAGGCTGCTGAGTGGATGCTGAAACAAGTTCAGCATGACGAGGTTTTTGGGGGAGTCGTCACACAATGATCGGCCTCCAGCATTACCTCGTCGTCTCGGCGATCCTGTTCGTCATGGGGGTGTTCGGCATCTTCCTGAACCGCAAAAACGTGATCATCATCCTGATGGCGATCGAGCTGATCCTGCTGTCGGTGAACATCAACCTGGTGGCCTTCTCGGCCTATCTGGGCGATCTCGTCGGCCAGGTGTTCGCGATGTTCGTGCTTACCGTGGCGGCCGGCGAGGCCGCGATCGGCCTTGCGATCCTCGTCATCTACTTCCGCGGCCGCGGCACGATCGCTGTCGACGACATCAACCGGATGAAGGGGTGATCACCGGCATGTCCGTTTCCGTCATGCCAGCGCAGGCTGGCATCTCGTGCGTCTCCAGCGCGCGCCACTCTCCCGAGATCCCAGCCTTCAGCCTTCGGCTGAAGTTTATCCTGAGCGCCTGCCTTGCAGGCAGTCGAAGGGCTGGGATGACGCGTGGGGGAATGCCCGCATGATAACTGCCATCGTCTTCCTGCCGTTGCTCGCGGCGATCGTCGCGGGCCTGGGCAACCGCATGCTCGGCAATGTCGTCGCCAAGACGATCACCACCGGCGCGCTGTTCGCGTCCTGCGCGATGAGCTGGCCGATCTTCATCGGCTTCCTCACCGGCAGCATGACGGCGGGCGTTCACCCGGTGCTCACCTTCATCCAGTCGGGCGACCTGTCGGTCGACTGGGCGCTGCGCGTCGACGCGCTGACCGCCGTGATGCTGGTGGTGGTGACGAGCGTCTCGAGCCTCGTCCATCTCTACAGCTGGGGCTATATGGCGGAGGACGACAGCCAGCCCCGCTTCTTCGCCTATCTGTCGCTGTTCACCTTCGCGATGCTGATGCTCGTCACCTCGGACAGCCTGGTGCAGATGTTCTTCGGCTGGGAAGGCGTCGGCCTCGCTTCCTATCTGCTGATCGGCTTCTGGTATCAGAAGCCGTCAGCCAACGCCGCCGCGATCAAGGCCTTCGTGGTCAACCGCGTCGGCGACTTCGGCTTCTCGCTCGGCATCTTCGGCACCTTCCTGGTGTTCGGCACCGTGTCGATCCCGGCGATCCTCGCCGCAGCCCCGGGCTATGCCGACGCTTCGATCGGCTTCCTCGGCTACCGCGTCGATCTGATGACCCTGCTCTGCCTGCTGCTGTTCGTCGGCGCGATGGGCAAGTCGGCGCAGCTCGGCCTGCACACCTGGCTGCCCGACGCCATGGAGGGTCCGACCCCGGTGTCGGCGCTGATCCATGCCGCGACAATGGTGACGGCCGGCGTGTTCATGGTCTGCCGCCTGTCGCCGATGTTCGAGGTCAGCCCGACCGCGATGCATGTCGTCACCTTCGTCGGCGCGGCCACGGCCTTCTTCGCCGCGACGGTCGGCACCACCCAGACCGACATCAAGCGCGTGATCGCCTATTCGACCTGCTCGCAGCTCGGCTACATGTTCATGGCGGCGGGCGTCGGCGCCTATGGCGCGGCGATGTTCCACCTGTTCACCCACGCCTTCTTCAAGGCGCTGCTGTTCCTCGGTGCCGGGTCGGTGATCCATGCGATGCACCATGAGCAGGACATGCGCTATTATGGCGGTCTGTGGCGGAAGATTCCGTGGACTTTCGCGGCGATGATGGCGGGTACGCTGGCGATTACCGGCGTCGGCGTGGCCGGCCTGTTCGGTTTCGCGGGCTTCTACTCGAAGGATGCGATCATCGAGGCGGCGTTCGCCAGCGGCTCATCGTCGGGCGGCATCGCCTTCGCGGTCGCCGTCTTCGCGGCGCTGCTGACCAGCTTCTATTCGTGGCGGCTCGTCTTCCTCACCTTCTTCGGCACGCCGCGCTGGGCGGGGTCCGAGCATATCCAGCATGCGGTGCACGACGCCCATGGCCATGGCCATCATCACGGTCATGACCAGCAAGCCGATCCCGAAACCGAGGATGCGGGCCACGAGCCCTCCACCGACGAGGCTATCCACCACCACACGGTCGAGGGCGATGCCGGCTATCATCCGCATGAGAGCCCGGCGACGATGCTGATCCCGCTGGCGTTGCTGTCGCTCGGCGCGATCTTCGCCGGCTGGTCTTTCGCGCCCTTCTTCCTCGATCCAGAGCGCGGTGCGACCTTCTGGGCGGGCAGCGTCGCGTTCAACGAGCATCTGATGCACGCGATGCATGGCATCCCCGAACTCGCCAAGCTGTCGGCGACGATCGTGATGATCCTCGGCTTCCTGATCGCCTACTGGGCCTATATCGCCGACCGCACGATCCCGGCGCGCTTCACCGCGCAGTTCCGCGTGCTGTACGATTTCCTGCTCCATAAATGGTATTTCGACGAACTCTACCATGTGCTGTTCGTCGTGCCGGCCTTCTGGCTCGGTCGGGTGCTGTGGAAGAAGGGCGACCAGGGCACGATCGACCGCTTCGGGCCGAACGGCATCGCCGCCGTGGTGTCGGGCACGGGCGCGCTCGCGCGCCGCGCCCAGTCCGGATATCTCTATACATATGCGCTGGTGATGTTGCTCGGCCTCGCCGCCGCCGCGACCTGGGCGATGGTGGGCTGACGCAATGGATTTTCCGATCCTTTCCCTGATGATCGCGCTGCCGCTGCTGGCGGCGTTCGCCTGCCTGTTCGCGGGAGCGAAAGCGGCGCGCTGGATCGCGCTGATCGCGACGATGCTCGATCTGCTGCTCGGCGTGATCTTGTGGACGCGCTACGAAGTCGGCGGCCCGCAATGGCAGTTCACCGAACATGTCGCTTTGTTCGGGCGCTTCGCCTGGGCACTCGGCATCGACGGCATCGCCCTGCTGCTGATCGTGCTGTCGGTGTTCCTGATGCCGATCTGCATCGCCGCGTCCTGGGATGCGATCGAGAAGCGCGTGCCCGAATATATGGCCGCCTTCCTGCTGATGGAAACGCTGATGATCGGCGTGTTCGCGGCGCAGGACCTGTTCCTGTTCTACATCTTCTTCGAAGCCGGGCTGATCCCGATGTACCTGATCATCGGCATCTGGGGCGGCGCCGACCGGATCTACGCCAGCTACAAATTCTTCCTCTACACGCTGCTCGGCTCGGTGCTGATGCTGATCGCGATGCTGTGGATGGCGAACCAGGCGGACACCACCGACATCCCGACGCTGATGGCCTATGACTTCCCGGCCTCGGCGCAGACCTGGCTGTTCCTCGCCTTCTTCGCGTCGTTCGCGGTGAAGATGCCGATGTGGCCGGTCCACACCTGGCTGCCCGATGCGCACGTGCAGGCGCCGACCGCGGGCTCCGTGATCCTGGCGGGCGTGCTGCTGAAGATGGGCGGCTATGGCTTCGTCCGCTTCTCGCTGCCGATGTTCCCGGTCGCGAGCGCCGAGCTGATGTGGCTCGTGATGGGCCTGTCGATGGTCGCAGTGGTCGCCACGTCGCTGATTGCGCTGGTCCAAGAGGACATGAAGAAGCTGATCGCCTATTCGTCGGTCGCGCACATGGCGTTCGTCACGATCGGGCTGTTCGCGTTCAACCGGCAAGGCCTCGAAGGCGCGCTGATGGTGATGCTGGGCCACGGCCTTGTCTCCGGCGCGCTGTTCCTGTGCGTCGGCGTGATCTACGATCGGCTGCACACCCGCGAGATCAGCCGCTATGGCGGGCTTGCCAACAACATGCCGAAATATGCGCTGCTGTTCCTGCTGTTCACGATGGCGTCGGTCGGGCTGCCGGGTACCAGCAACTTCGTCGGCGAGTTCCTGGCACTGGTCGGCGCCTATGAAATTTCGAGCTGGGTCGCCTTCGTCGCGACAACCGGCATCATCCTGGGCGCCGCCTATATGCTCTACCTCTACCGCCGCGTCGTCTATGGCGCGCTGACCAAGGCCGATGTCGCGGCGATGCCGGATCTGACCGCACGCGAACTGGCGATGCTGGTGCCGCTCGGCCTCGCCGTGCTTTGGATGGGCGTCTATCCGGAGAGCTTCCTCGCCCCGATGCGCAACGATGTCGGTGCGATCCTCGCCCGGCTCGCGCCGACTGCGCCGCACAGCGACGCCAAGGTCGCGATCGGCACCCCCCATCCTGCTGCCGCTGCGCATGCGGAGGCCCACTAGATGATCCCGATGACCGCCTCGCTCGCGCTCACCCTGCCCGAACTGATCCTGTCGCTCGGCGCCATGGCGCTGCTGATGGTCGCGGCGTTCGGCGGCGACGGCCTGTCGCGCGCGATCGGCTGGGGCGCGGTCGCGCTGTTCGCCGCCGCCGGCTTCTCGCTGCTGGGACCCGCCGGCAATGGCGGACCGGGCTTCGACGGGATGTACATGGCCGACAGCTTCGCCGCCTTCGCCAAGCTGCTCATCTATATCGCCGCGGCCGTGTCGGTGATCATCGCCCCGGGCTTCTTCGGCCGCGCCGGGCAGCTGCGCGCCGAATATCCGATCCTGATCCTGCTCTCCGCGGTCGGCATGGGGATGATGGTGTCGGCCAGCGACATGCTGACCCTCTATGTCGGGCTCGAGCTGCAGTCGCTCTCGGCCTATGTGCTGGCCAGCTTCATGCGCCGCGACGGACGCTCGGCCGAGGCGGGCCTCAAATATTTCGTGCTCGGCGCGCTGGCGAGCGGCATCCTGCTCTACGGCATCTCGCTGCTCTACGGCTTCACCGGCACCACGCTGTTCGCCGGCATCTCGGACTCGCTGGCCAAAGGCATGACGGTCGGCCAGGCCTTCGGCATGGTGTTCGTGTTCGCCGGCCTCGCCTTCAAGATCTCGGCGGTGCCGTTCCACATGTGGACGCCCGATGTCTATGAAGGCGCGCCGACGCCGGTCACCGCTTTCTTCGCCTCGGCTCCCAAGGTCGCGGGCATGGCGCTGCTGATGCGGGTCGCGGTCGAGGCGATGGGATCGGGCACCGACAGCTGGCGGCAGATCGTGATCTTCTCGGCGCTGGCGTCGACGATCCTTGGTGGTGTCGCGGCGATCGGGCAGAGCAACTTCAAGCGGCTGCTCGCCTATTCGTCGATCAACAATGTCGGCTTCGCGCTGTTCGGCCTCGCGGCCGGCACCGCCGACGGCGTCGCCGCGACGATGACCTATATGGCGGTCTATGTCGCGATGACGCTCGGCAGCTTCATCTGCGTGCTGCAGATGCGCGCACCCGATGGTGAACCGATCGAGACGATCGCCAGCCTGTCGGGCCTGTCGCGCTCGCGCCCCGGTCTCGCCGCGGCGCTCGCGATCTTCATGTTCAGCCTCGCCGGCATCCCGCCGCTGTTCGGATTCTGGCCGAAATTCCTGGTGTTCGACGCGCTGGTGCGGGCCGGCTTCTGGCCGCTGGCGATGATCGGCATCGCCACTTCGGTGATCGGCGCCTTCTATTATCTCAAGATCGTCAAGACGATGTACTTCGATGATCCCGCGGCGGACTATGCGCCTTCGGCGTCGAAGATCGAAGGCGGGCTGATCGTCCTGTCCGCGCTGGCGGTCTCGCCGCTCGGCTATTTGGCGATCCCGCTGCTCGACGCCACCAGCATGGCGGCGGCGCGATCGCTGTTCTGAGCATGCCCGCGAGCGGCTCCGCTTTCCTTGAGCGAAGTCGAAGCGCACCTCCGAACGAATGTGGGGGCTCCTCGCTGTTCGCTCGGATCGGGTTCTCGACTTCGCTCGAACCAGACGGATAAGGGGCAGCTGTGAGCAACCCCTTGATCCGCCACGTCGCCGTCACCGCCTCGACCAATGACGACATGGCTGCGCTTGCTCGCGATGGCGTGCCCGAGGGGGCGTGGCTGCGCGCCGACAGCCAGCAAGGCGGGCGCGGGCGGCAAGGGCGGCACTGGGTCTCGCCGCCTGGCAATCTTTATGCGAGCACGCTGGTGCGGCGCATGGCCGGCGATCCGTCCGCTCCGACGCTGGCGCTGGTCGCGGCGGTGGCACTCGATGCGCTGCTGCAGGGCTGGCTCGGCGCGGACAGGCTGATGATCAAATGGCCGAACGACCTGCTTGCCGATGGGGCCAAGATCTCCGGCATATTGCTCGAAGGCGTCGACGACGCCGTGGTCGTTGGCATCGGCGTCAACCTCGCCCATCACCCCGAGGCCGTCGATCGCCCGGCGACCAGCCTGGCGGCGCTGGGGCTGTCCGCCCCCGACCCGGGCGACTTCGTCGCCGATCTGGCGGCGAGTTTCGCCGGCTGGCTGGCGCGCTGGCGCAACGAGGGCCTGGGCGTGGTGCTCGCGCGCTGGCACGCCCGTGCCCACCCGCCGGGAACCGCGCTCAGCGTCCGCTCGCTGGAAGGCACGCTCGAAGGCCTCTATGACGGGCTCGAAGGTGACGGAGCCCTTCGCCTGAGGGCTGCCGACGGCCGAATCCATGTAGTGCACGCAGGCGACATTTTCCTGCTATAGCGCGCGCCGAACAGGGGATTCGACCGACTATGTTGCTTGCGATCGACGCGGGGAATACCAATATCGTGTTCGCGCTGCTCGATGCAGACGGCGCGATCAAGGCGCGCTGGCGGATTGCCACCGACGCGCGCCGCACCGCGGACGAATATGCGGTCTGGCTTCACCAGCTGCTGAGCCTCGAAGGCTATGAACGGTCGGCGATCACAGCGGTCATCATCGCGACGGTGGTGCCGCGGGCCCTGCACAATCTGGAGGTGCTCGCGTCCAAATATTTCGGCGTCGATGCGTTGGTTGCGGGTCGTGCGCCGGTCGAGTGGGGGATCGTCCTGGACGTGGACGAGCCGCAGAGCGTCGGCGCGGACCGGGTCGTCAACGTGATCGCGGCGCACAAGCTCTATCAGGACGACCTGATCGTGATCGACTTCGGGACGGCGACGACCTTCGACCTGGTCGATTATTCGGGCGCCTATAAGGGCGGGATCATTGCGCCCGGCATCAACCTGTCGCTCGATGCGCTGGTCGCGGCCGCCGCGAAGCTGCCGCGCATCGCGATCGAAGCGCCGGCCAGCAGCAGCGTGATCGGCCGAACCACGCAGGACCAGATGCAGATCGGCATCTATTTCGGCTATGTCGCGATGATCGAAGGGCTGGTCGCCCGCATCAAGAGCGAAGTGGGCCGCCCGGCCAAGGTTGTCGCCACAGGCGGCCTGGCCACCCTGTTCGAACGCCACAGCAGCGTGTTCGACAGCATCGAGTCCGACCTGACGATCCAGGGCCTCGGCATATTATACGCGCGGCAGGGCGACAGGAAATAGCAGCATTGGCTTTACCGCGGTTTTCGGTCGGCAGACGTCCGTCTGCCGGAACCGCCTGATAGGATTGGACACATCTCCACGTGACGAAACCCGGTAACGAACTGCTCTTCCTGGCGCTTGGCGGCTCCGGCGAGATCGGCATGAACGTCAATCTCTACGGCACCCAGGGCAAATGGGTGATGGTCGATCTCGGCCTGACCTTTGCCGATCCCGGCTATCCAGGCGTCGAGCTGATCCTGCCCGATCTCGCCTTTATCGAGGAGCGCGCCGACGATCTGCTCGGCATCGTGCTGACCCATGGCCATGAGGATCATATCGGCGCGATTCCCTATCTCGCGGCCGATCTCGGCGTGCCGCTCTATGCGACGCCGTTCACAGCGGAGCTGATCCGCGGCAAGCTCGAGGAAGAGGGCATCGCCGGCAAGGTCGAGCTCAACATCATCGACAATGAGGGCAGCTTCCAGCTCGGGCCGTTCGGCTTCACCTATGTGCCGCTGGCCCATTCGATCCCCGAGGGCAATGCGCTGCTGATCGACACGCCCCATGGCCGCATCTTCCACACCGGCGACTGGAAGATCGATGAGCAGCCGCTGCTCGGCGTGCCGTCGACCGGTGAGGAGCTCACTGCGATCGGCGACAAGGGCATCCTCGCGCTGGTCTGCGATTCGACCAATGTATTCAACGAGGAAGCCGCCGGCTCCGAGGCGGATGTCCGCAAGGGCCTCGACGAGGTGATCGGCGCCTGCGAGGCGCGCGTGCTGGTCACCACCTTCGCTTCGAACGCGGCGCGAGTGCAGACGCTGGGCGAGGTTGCCAAGGACACCGGCCGCAAGCTGTGCGTCTCGGGCCGCTCGCTCGACCGCATCATCCGCGTCGCCAAGTCGAGCGGCTATCTCAAGAGCTTCCCGCCGACGATCAGCGTCGAGGAGGCGATGAAGCTGCCGGGTCGCGAGGTGATGATCATCGCCACCGGCGGCCAGGGCGAGGCGCGCGCCGCGCTGTCGCGGATCGCGTTCGACAGCCATCCGATCAAGCTGTCGGCAGGCGACACGGTGGTCTTCTCGTCGAAGCAGATCCCCGGTAACGAGCTGGCGATCGGCCGCATCCAGAATGCGCTGGCCGCCAAGAAGGTCATCATGGTGACCGAACGGCAGGCCGAGGTTCATGTCTCGGGCCATCCCGGCCGCCCTGACCTTGCCCAGATGTACAAGTGGATCCGTCCGGAGATCATGCTGCCGGTCCATGGCGAGCTTCGCCACATGGCCGAGCAGGCCCGTTTCGCCAAGGCGCAGGGCGTGCCCAAGGGCATCGTCCAGTCGAACGGCACGGTGGTGCGGCTGGCTCCCGATGGGCCGCGCGCGATCGGCCAGGAGCGGGTCGGCCGGCTGGTGCTCGACGGCGACGTCATCCTGCCGGCGGACGGCACCACGATCAACGAGCGGCGGCGGGTCGCCCAATATGGCCTGATCGGCGTGACCGTCGCGATCGACGGCCGCGGTAACCTGAAGGGCGATCCGGCGATCCTCCTGCAGGGCCTGCCGGTGGAGGAGGATCGCGCCGACTTCCTCGACGAGGCGCGAGACGCTGCGGCGGAAGCGGCGGCCAACGGCGGTCGCGATGAGGCCAAGCTGCGCGAATCGATCCGCCTTGCGGTGCGCCGCCGCGCAACCGCCTGGACGGGCAAGAAGCCGGTCGTCGAGGTGTCGATCATCCGGGTGTGAGAAATCCCGTCTGCTCATCTCACCCAGGATGGCTGTGATGGGATGAAGCGCAGGCTCCCAAGATGAGCCAGGCAAGGTGTGCAAGGTGCAGCAATGAAACTCAGCTCGATCGCCGCGATCTACGTTCTTTTCTGGTGGGGCTGCCTGTTCCTGGTGCTGCCCTTCCGGCTTCGCTCCAGCGAGGAGCCCGAGGCGCATGTGCCCGGCCAGGTCGAGAGCGCGACGCCGCGTTTTTCGGTGGGCCGCACGGTGTTGTGGACGACGATCCTGTCAGCCGTGCTGTTCGTGCTGTTCTTCGTCAACTATTCGAACGGCTGGATCACCGCCGACGATTTCGACATGACGCTCTGGGCCAAATGACGAAAGCCCTCCCCGCGGGCGACGCGGGGAGGGCTTTTCGATGCTTCGCGCAACTGGCGGTCAGCAACAGGCTCAGGGCATCAGCACCGTGTCGACGACATGGATGACGCCGTTCGCCTGCATGACATTGGCGATGGTGATCTTCGATTTGCCGCCCTTGGCATCGGTCAGATACCAGGCGCCGTCGCCGCCTTTCCACGCGGTCAGCGTCTCACCCTGAACGGTGGTCAGCGTCGCCTTGCCGCCATGCGCCGCCGCGTCGGCCGCGATGTCCGCTGCCGTCATCCGGCCGGGAACGACGTGATAGGTCAGGATCGTGGTGAGCGTCGCCTTGTTCTCGGGCTTGACCAGCGTCTCGACCGTGCCCGCCGGGAGCTTGGCGAAGGCCGCGTTGGTCGGCGCGAACACGGTGAACGGCCCCGCGCCCTTCAGCGTCTCGACCAGGCCGGCCGCCTTCACCGCGGCGACCAGGGTGGTGTGGTCCTTCGAATTGACGGCATTGTCGATGATGTCCTTGGCCGGATACATCGCGGCGCCGCCGACCATCGGATTCTCGGCGAACGCGACGGTGCCGCTCATCAGCATGGCGGCGCCGACCAGCGACAGGAGGGTCTGTTTTCTCATTGGGCATCCTTTGGAGAGTGTATCCGGGGGGTGGATACGACCGAGATACGGCATCACGCTCCGAACGGTTGCGCGGTCATCTTCGCCGCTGCTGCTTCAGGGCCGGGGCGCCCGCGGCGCGCCGGGCGCGAAGGTGTCGCCGAAGAAGTCCTTGTCATACCATGAGGGCGGCCTGTCGGCATCGGCCATCGCCCGCATGATCCGGTAATTGGCCTCGGCGAAGCGGGCGGCGGACTCCCAGTCGATCTTCTGATTCATGTCGTCGTCGGGATGATGATAGGCGCCCGACAGGAATTTGCGCCACGCCTTGCCGCCGCCATTGGCGAAGCCGGTGGCGAGGAACACAGCGGGGACGCCCTGCCTGACGAACATATAATGGTCGGATCGGACGAAGATGCTCTCCTCGGGCATCGGATCGGGCGACAGCGTGATCCCCATCGGCGCGACCGCCCTGGCGACGATCGGCCCCAGGGTCGAATGGTCTGCGCCAAATGCGGTCACGTCGGTGAAGCGGTAGAGCAGCAGCGGCATGTCGAGATCGACATTGCCGACGATCGCGGCGATCGGCACCGATGGATGGCGCGCATAATAATCGGCGCCGAGCAGGCCCTTTTCCTCGCCGGTCGAGGCGAGGAAGATGATCGAGCGGCGCGGGCGATCGGATGCCGAAGCGCTGGCGCGAGCCACTTCGAGCATGGTCGCGATGCCGGCCGCATTGTCGAGCGCGCCGTTGTTGATCCGGTCGGTGTCCGGCGTGTCGCCGGGCCGCGGCGGGGTGATGCCGATATGATCGAGATGCGCCGACAGGATGACATATTCGGCCTTCAGCACCGGATCGCTGCCGGGCAGGATCGCGACGACATTGGGACTGCTCACCCGCTTCGTCACGTTGTCGACCTGGATGCGCATGCTGGTCTTCAGCGGGAAGCCCCGGGGCCGCCCGCCGGCCCGATCGGCGACGGCGCGGATCGCCGCCAGCGTCTGCGGTGCGCCGGCGAAGGCCGCCTGCGCGGCGGGCTCGTTCAGCGACGCGCCGATCCTGATCTTCGGCGCTTCGTCGAACGCCTTGCCGTCCTTGCCGACCCAGGTGAAATCGGGTTCGTCGGCGAAGTGGACCATCTGCGCCCAGGGCCGTGTCTTCATCGAAATCATGGTGCCGATCGAGACCATGCCGATCGCGCCATGGGCCTGTGCGGCCTGGCGCTTGGTGGCGGCGGCATGCGCCGCCTCCTCGCCCGGCATGCCCTTGGGAAAGCCGCGCAGGGAGACGACGATCTTTCCCTTCACATCGAGCCCGGCATAGTCGTTCATGCCCAGCCGCTTGTTGTCGATGCCATAGCCGACGAAGACCAGCGGCGCCGACAGGTCGAGATGCGGTTCGTTGGCGCTGACGCCGATCAGCACGTCGGTGGCATGTTTCCAGCTCTGCGTAGCGCCGCCGCGCCCGGTGACGGTCAGCGTGCCCGGCGTTTCGCCGCGGTCGGTCTGCTGCAGGGTGATGCGCTGATACCAGCTGCCGTCGTCGCCGCCCGGCTGCAGGCCCAGCGCCTCGAACCGGCTGGCGACATAGCGCGCGGCGATCTCATGGCCGCGGCTGCCGGTGTCGCGTCCCTCGAGCAGGTCGTCCGACAGGAAGCCTATCGTGGCCCGGACCTGTTCGGCGGTGAAGACCGGGACCACCCCCTGCGCGGCGAGCGGCGCCCCGAGCAGCGCGGCGGCGGCGAGCGATCCGGTGACCGAAGACAATTTCATGAGCAGGTGCCCCTGGCTGAATGGTTTCGTCGGAAACTATCAGCGGCGGTGCTGTTGTCCAGTGTTAGGCCGGTAACACGGCATCGCGTTACCGCTTCAGCAGGAATACCGCATGTTCGGCGCGCAGGTTCGCCGCGGCGTCGCCGCGCCGGCGCGTTCCGGTCAGGAACCAGGCCTGCTCGACGGTGATGCCGCGCTCCTTCACGAAGGCACGGAAGTCGTCGATCGTCAGCTGGTGGATGTTCTGCGTCTCGTACCAGCTTACCGGCAGCGCCGGCGTCACCGGCATCCGCCCGCCCCAGGCGAGGCTGAGCCGCACCCGCCAATAGGCGAAATTGGGGAAGGACACGAAGGCGTGGCGGCCGATCCGCATCAGCTCGGTCAGCACCTTGTCGGGCGCGCGCGCGGTCTGCAGCGTCTGGCTGAGTATCGCATAGTCGAACGCGTTGTCGGGATAGTTGACGAGGTCGGCATCGGCATCGCCCTGCACGACCGACAGGCCGCGCCCGACCGCCCGCGAGACATTGGCCGGATCGATCTCGATGCCGCGCGCGTCGCAGCCCTTGGTGCGCAGCACGTCCATCAGCTCGCCGTCGCCGCAGCCGACGTCGAGCACCCGCGCGCCGCTGCGGACATGATCGGCGATGATCGCGAGATCGGGGCGCAGCACGCTCACCGATTCTCTCCCGCGCGCAGGAAGCCGTCGACGACGCGGTTGAGCTCGGGAACGTCGAGCAGGAAGGAGTCGTGGCCGAAGGGCGAGCTCAGCTCGACGAAACTGACCGGCGCACCCGCGGCGTTGAGGGCATGAACGATCGCGCGCGATTCCGCGGTCGGATACAGCCAGTCGGTGTCGAAGCTGACCAGGCAGAAGCGCGTCGCCGCGCCCCGGAAGGCGTTGGCGAGCAGCCCATCATGCTCCTCGGCAATGTCGAGATAGTCCATCGCACGGGTGATATAGAGGTAGGAGTTGGCGTCGAAGCGATCGACGAAGCTGATCCCCTGGTGGCGCAGATAGGATTCGATCTGAAAATCGGCATCGAACCCGAAGCTCTTGACGCCATTCTTGTTGTTGGCGCGCGCCTGGAGCCGCCGGCCGAATTTCTCGGTCAGCCCCGCTTCCGACAGATAGGTGATGTGCGCCGCCATGCGCGCCACGGCGAGCCCCGCCGCGGGCGGGTCATTGTCGGCATAATAGTCGCCGCCGCGCCACTTGGCGTCGGCCATGATCGCCTGGCGGCCGACCTCGTGAAAGGCGATGTTCTGCGCCGAATGGCGCGCCGCGCTGGCGATGGCGACGGCCGAGCGGACGCGATCCGGATAGGTCGCGGCCCATTGCAGCACCTGCATGCCGCCCATCGAGCCGCCGACGACGGCGCTCAGCGTATCGACGCCGAGATGATCGAGCAGCATCGCCTGCGCGCGGACCATGTCGCGGATCGTGATCACCGGGAAGCGCATCGCGAAGGGGGCGCCGGTCTTCGGATCGATGCTCGCCGGCCCCGAACTGCCGAGGCAGCTGCCGAGCACATTGGCGCATATGATGAAGTGGCGCGCCGGATCGATCGGCTTGCCGGCGCCGACCATCCGCGTCCACCAGCCCGGCTTTCCGGTCCGCGGATGGGTCGAGGCGACATGCTGGTCGCCGGTCAGCGCGTGGCAGATCAGGATCGCGTTGGAGCGGTCGGCGTTCAGCGCGCCATAGGTTTCATAGGCGATCTCGACCGGTGACAGCCGCGTGCCGCCGTCCAGCCGCAGCGGGCCGGCCAAGGTCACGGAACGGGCAAGGCCGAAACGGCTGTCGTCGGTCATGGGGGTTGGGGGCTAGGACGGGGCTCGGGGGCTGTCAACGCTGCTTCCCCTGCCGTCTTCCCGCCATTCGCGGGAATGACGAGGAAAGCCGGACGGACAGCCCGCCATTGCAGCCGCCCCGCATCGCCCTTAAAGCGCAGCTCCATGACACAGACGCTCGCGCCCAAGCCATGGATCGATGCGATCGCGCCCTATGTGCCGGGGCGGTCGACCACCGATGACGGCCGCAAGGTGGCCAAGCTATCCTCCAACGAAAACCCGCTCGGCACCAGCGCCGCCGCGCGCGCCGGTTTCATCGCCGGCGCCGCCTCGCTCGACCGCTATCCCGACGCATCGGCGGCGGACCTGCGCGAGGCGATCGCCGCCGCAAACGGCCTCGATCCCGCGCGCGTCATTTATGGCACCGGCTCGGACGAGATCCTCCACCTCGCCGCCGGTGCCTATGCCGGGCAGGGCGACGAAGTGCTGTTCGTGCGCTATGGCTTCTCGGTCTATCCGATCGCGGCGCGCCGGGTCGGAGCCGAACCGGTCGTCGCTCCCGACAAGGATTATGCCACCGATATCGATGCGCTGATCGCGCACATCACGCCGCGCACGCGGGTGATCTTCGTGGCCAATCCGAACAATCCGACCGGCACCTACTCGCCGGCGTCGGATATCGCGAGGCTCTATGCGGCGGTCCCGGCGGACTGCCTGCTGGTGATCGACCAGGCCTATGCCGAATATCTCGAACCCGCCGATGCCGACGGTGCGCTGGCGCTCGCCCGCGACAAGCATAATGTGCTCGTCACCCGCACCTTCTCGAAGATCTACGGGCTTGCCGCGGAGCGGATCGGCTGGGGCTATGCTGCGGCCGGCGTCATCCAGGCGCTGCACAAGATCCGCGCGCCGTTCAACGTCACGACCGCCGGGCAGATGGCGGCGATCGCCGCGCTCGGCGATACCGCCTTCGTCGAGAACAGCCGCGCGCATAACCTGCAATGGCGCGCCTGGTTCGAGGGCGAAATCGCCAGTCTCGGCAACAAGGGCCTGCGCGCTGTGCCGAGCAAGGCCAACTTCTCGCTGGTGCTGTTCGAGGGCAAGCTGACCGCCGAAACCGCCTATCATGGGCTGATGGAGGCGGGGTACATCGTCCGCTGGCTGCCGGGACAGGGCCTGCCGCACGGCCTGCGCATCACGATCGGCACCGAGGACGAGATCACCGGCCTGACCGCGGCACTGCGCCGGCTCGTCGAGGCGGCGGGCTGATGCTGCCCTTCGCGCGGGTCACCATCATCGGGCTGGGGCTGATCGGCTCGTCGATCGCGCGCGCGGTGCAGGCGACGATGCCGACCGTGCGGCTGACCGGCCATGATGCCAGCTCGGACGTGCGCGAGCGCGCCGTCGAGCTTGGCTTCGTCGATGATGTCACCGACACCGCCGGCGCCTCGGTGGTCGATGCCGACCTGGTGATCCTGTGCGTGCCGGTCGGCGTGATGGGCGCGGTCGGCGCCGAGATCGCCGACGACCTGCCGCCCGAGGCGATCGTCAGCGATGTCGGCTCGTCCAAGGCGAGCGTGCTCGCCGCGCTGGCCGAAGCGCTGCCGCGCGCCACGATCATCCCCGCCCACCCGGTCGCGGGCACCGAGAATAGCGGCCCCGAGGCGGGCTTTGCGACCCTGTTCAACGGCCGCTGGTGCATCGTCACGCCGCCCGAGGGCGCCGATCCGCTGGCAGTCGAGCGAGTCGAGGAATTCTGGCGCAGGATCGGCGCCAATGTCGAGACGATGGACCCCAAGCACCATGACCTGGTGCTCGCGGTGACCAGCCACCTGCCGCACCTGATCGCCTACACCATCGTCGGCACCGCGTCAGACATGGAGGAGGTCACCCAGAGCGAGGTGATCAAATATTCGGCGGGCGGCTTCCGCGACTTCACCCGCATTGCCGCGTCGGATCCGACAATGTGGCGCGATGTGTTCCTGTCGAACAAGGATGCGGTGCTCGAAATGCTGCAGCGCTTCTCCGAGGACCTGACCGCCTTGCAGCGCGCGATCCGCTGGGGCGACGGCGATGCGCTGTTCGAGCTGTTCACCCGCACCCGCGCGGTGCGGCGCTCGATCATCGAGCAGGGCCAGGACGACGCCGCAGCGGATTTCGGGCGGTCGCACTAGGCTCGAGCTCATCCACATCGAACCGCTGCGTCATTCCAGCGAAAGCTGGAATCTCCCTTGTCTTCAACAGGGTAGCAAGAAGTGAGATCCCAGCTTTCGCTGGGATGACGATTCAGGTGAACGGTTTCGGGTCTAAGCTCCCGCTCCTGTTCAGGAGCGGCTCAGGTGATGATCTCCAGAACATTGATCGCCGCATGGACCCGTGCTTCGATCTCGGCGCGGGGCAGGCCGGGCGGGATCGGTTCGCCGAAGCGCATCGTCACCACGCCGGGCCGCTTGAGGAAGCTGTTGCGGCCCCAGAGGCGCCCGCTGTCGAGCGCGATCGGCACCACCGGGATCTTGAGCTGCTTGTAGAGGCCGGCGAAACCCGGCTGGAGCGGCGGCTGCTCGCCGGGGGCGACACGGGTGCCCTCGGGAAAGATCAGGATCGAGCGGCCGCTGTCGCGCGCGTCGATCGCGGCGCGCATCATCCGGCGCAGGGCCTTGGCCGATCCCGACCGGTCGACCGGGATCACGCCCGCGCGCTTCGCCACCTGGCCGAACAGCGGCATGTCCGCCAGCTCGCGCTTCAGCACCACCGCCGGATCGTCGATGATCACCAGCAGGTCGAGCGTCTCGAACATCGACTGGTGCTTCGAGGCGAACAGATAGGGGCCCAAGGGCACGTCGCCTTCGATGCGGGTGCGGATGCCGAGCAGCAGGCGCGCGCACCAGCGGTGGAAGCCGCCCCAGATCATCGCGTGGCGCCGCAGCACCCGTGACCCCGCCGGCACCAGCGGGAAGGCGCTCAGCACCGCGATCAGCGTGCCGGGATAGAAGATGAGCGCGAACAAGGCCGAGCGCAGCGCCGTGATCATATTCCGATAAGCCCCGCGATCCGCCGCAGCAGATATTTGTTATATTCCCGCACCAGGTCGACCAGCCCGGGTTCGGTCGGCACCGCATCGGCCACGACGGTGAGGTCGTCGGCCGTCATCGTTTCCAGGTCGTAGCGGGCGCGTACCATGTGCCAGTCGGAAGTGACCAGCCGGATCGACCGGTAGCGGTTGCGCGCGATCCAGCCGGCCGCCTCTTCGGCATTGGAGCGGGTATCGACCGACTCGTGGCCGAGATCGACGCAGCAGTCGACCAGCGCAGGCGCCGCCTTGAACTGGACGGCGATCTCCTGCGGCCGGACCCGGCGGTCGACCCCGGAGATCAGCAGCCGCTGCGCGCGCTTCTCGGCCAGCAGCGCGAGTCCGCGCTCCACCCGCCCGCGCCCGCCGGTCATCACGACGATGCCGTCGGTCGCGATCCCGTTGGCGGCCGGCTGGGGCAGGAACAGCGCGAAGGCCATGAATCCGGCGATCCACAGCAGCAGGCCCAGGGCGAGGGGGCGGACGATCATAGCCGGCGCCTCAATGCGACGATGATCGTGAGCCGTGCCGCGACCATCGCCAGCAAGGTGCCGGCGATCGGCAGCAGCCCGAGTATCGCCCAGGCGACCGGCGGCAGCTCGACCGATCCGAGCAGGTCGGACCCGACCTCGGCGATGCGATCAGCGACCGCGTAGATCACCAGGCTGGCGAGCAGCAGGCCGACCAGGCTCCCGAACAGCGCGTCGGTGGCGATGCGGCGCTGGAACAGGCTCGCGATCTGCGCATCGCTCGAGCCGAGATGGTGCATCACGTCGATGGTCGCCTGGTGCGTGTTCAGCGCGGCGCGAGCGGCGAGCACCACGGTGAAGGCCGCCGCCGCCGCCATTAGCAGCACGAGCACGCCGGCGAGCCAGCGCAGCGATGCGATCAGTCCGGCGAGCGGCGCCAGCCACTGCGCATGCGCGTCGATCCGTGCGCGCGAACTGATCGCATGCACCACCGCGCCCGCTTTCTCGATGCCGCGGTCCGCGGCAGGGGCGAAGGCGACGTCGATCATCGCCGGCACCGGCAGGTCGTTGTCGGCAAGGCCGGCACCGAGCCAGGGCTGGAGCAGCTCGGTGATCTCCGCGTCGCCGATGCGGCGGATCGAGACGACGCCGGGCAGTTTCCCGACCGCCGCGGCGATCCGGGCGGCGGCATCGTCGCGCCGCGCCTTGTTCGCATCGACGATCTGGATGGTGATCTGGCCTGACATATGATCGTCAAGGCCGCGCGCGGCGAAGCCCAGCGCCAGCCCGGCGGCGGCGGCCAGCACCATCAGGAACATCATGATCGCGATCACCCATGGCATCGGCCCCGAGAGCCAGCCCTCGGGCAGCAGCCTGCGGCCGGCGGCGCTGGTCAGCCAGTGGCCCGATCCCCTGCCGAACAACGCCATCAGCCGCGCTTCGGCGGGTAGCGCAGCGCGCCGGTGGGATCGGACAGCCGGCCCTTGTCGAGCCGGATGATCTGTGCATCATCGACGCGGGGGACGAGGTGTAGGTCGTGGGTTGCGACCAGGATGGTGGTGCCGAGCTTGTTGAGCGCCTCGAACAGGTAGAGCAACCGCTCCGCCATCTCCGGATCGACATTGCCGGTCGGCTCGTCGGCGACCAGGATTTCCGGCCGGCCGATCACCGCCCGGGCGATCGCGACCCGCTGCTGCTCGCCGCCCGACAGCGTTGCGGGCTTGGCATGGGCGCGACCCGACAGGCCAACCCATTCGAGCATCTCGCGCACGGGCGTGTCGATATCGGCCTCGGCCACGCCGTTCACGCGCAGCGGCAGCGCGATATTCTCATAAGCCGACAGGTGCGGGATCAGCCGGAAGTCCTGGAAGACCGTGCCGATCCGGCGGCGGAAACCGGGGATGCGCGCGCGCGGCAGGGTGACGACATCCTCGCCGAACATCCGGATCAGGCCGCGGCTCGGGCGCTGGGCGAGATAGATCAGCCGCAGCAGCGAGCTCTTGCCGGCGCCGGAGGGGCCGGTGAGGAAGTAGAAGGCGCCTGCCGCCAGGCTGAAACTGATGTCGCTGAGCGTCTCCGTGCCGACGCCGTAGCGCAGCCCGACATTCTCGAACTGGACGATGTTGGCGGCCCCCGGCCTCATCGGATCCGCTCCTTCCGCATGCCCTCGCCATGGCACAGCCATCGCGTGCCCGCAAATGCTTGCAGCGGGAGTCCGGTCGGGGTTAGGGTCGGCACCAATGATCCTGTCCTGCCCCGCCTGCCAGACCCGCTATCTCGTACCCGACTCAGCCGTCGGCGCGTCCGGCCGCCAGGTGCGCTGCGCAAATTGCCGGCACAGCTGGTTCCAGGAACCGGCGCCGGTCGATCCCGCCGCGGCCCGCGACCTGTTCGACGTCTCGGCTGCGCCGCCGGCGGCCACGGTCGAACCAGTGCCGCCGCCCGCGGTCCCCGGCACCGAGCAGCCGGAGGACCAGGTCCAGGCGCGCTATGACGGACCCGGCGAAGTAGCGCCGATCCACGACATGGTCGTGGCGCGGCCGCGCCGCAATATCGGCAAGCTGCTGACCATCCTGTCGGTGATCGTGGCGCTGCTGCTGCTGGCTGCGATCGGCGCGGTGGTCGCGGTCGGTCCCGACAAGCTCGCCGAGCGGCTCGGCATCACCCCGGCGCCGGTGCCGCTGGTGATCGAGATGACCCGCAAGCCGGACCGGCGCGAAACCGCGAGCGGCAATGAGCTGCTGGCGGTGACCGGCCGGATCGTCAATCCGACCGACATTCCGCAAACCGTCCGGGATATTCGCGCCGAGCTGCGCGATACCCAGGGCCGCACCGTCTATAGCTGGACGATCACCCGCCCGGTGCCGATGCTCGCCCCCGGCGCCTCGGCCGAGTTCGACAGCGCGGCGGTCGACATCCCGCGGGGAGCCAAGAATCTCCATCTGAGCTTCATAGGTCCGACCGGCAGCTAAGCCGAAGTTCGGCTGACCCTTTCTCCGTCATTCCAGCGAACGCTGGAATCTCGCTTTTCTTCGCCAGAACGGAGCAGGCAGAGAGATTCCAGCTTTCGCTGGAATGACGATGTGCCCTTGAGGACGTGATGACATGCGAATAGGTGTTCTTACCGGCGGCGGCGACGTGCCGGGCCTTAATCCCTGTATCCGCTCGATCACGCTGTCGGCGCTCGACCGCGGCTGGGACGTCATCGGGTTCAAGCGCGGCTGGCAGGGTTTCCTGGAGATCGACCCCGCCGATACCGACAGCATCGCCGCGCACAGCGTCGTGCTCGACCGCGAGGCGGTGCGCGGGATCGACCGGGTCGGCGGCACGATGCTGCACACCTCGCGCACCGATCCGCGCACTGCGCCCGGCGGCGACCAGACCGCGCATGTCCTGGGCGTGCTCGATGCGCTTGGCGTCGGCGCGCTGATCACGCTCGGCGGCGACGGCACGCTGCGCTTCTCGGCCCATCTGTCGACGCAGGGCTTCCCGGTGGTCTCAATCCCCAAGACGATGGACAATGACGTGTTCGGCACCGACTATTGCATCGGCTTTTCCACGGCGATCACCCGCTCGGTCGACGCGATCAACGCGCTGCGCACGACCGCGGAGAGCCATGAGCGGATCGCCGTCGTCGAGCTGTTCGGCCGCCGCTCGGGCGAGACCGCGCTGCTGGCCGGCTTTCTCGCCCAGGTCGATCGCACCGTCATCGCCGAGGTGCCCGCCGATCCGGAGCTGCTGCTGCCGCTGCTGGTCGAGGACCGCCGCAGCCGGCCCGGCGCCTATGCGATGTGCGTGATCTCCGAGGGCGCCACGCTGACCGGCGACGCAGCGGCGGCCGGCGAACGCCAGCTGTCGGCGACCCGGCGCAGCGAGCAGGCGGTCAGCCGGCGGCTGGCGCTGCTGATCGAGGAGCAGACGGGGCAGGGCACCATCGTCCAGCAGCTCGCCTATCTGATGCGCTCGGGCGATCCGGATGCGCTCGACCGCATGGTAGGCTTCGCCTTCGGGGGCCTTGCGGTCCGCAAGATCGAGGCGAAGGAGACCGGATGCATGCTGGCGCTGCGGGACGGCAACTATGCCAGCGTCCCGATCGATACGCTGCTCGGCGGCACGAAGATTGTCGATGTCGCAGCGCTGTACGATGCCGCGCGCTATCGGCCGAAGCTGACGCATGTCGAGGGCATGCCGATGTTTCTCTACTGACCGCAGCGCAGGCCCGCCGGGCCGCGGCAAAGATAGCCCATTGCGCGCCTCTGTCCGCTTTGCTAGTGGCACGCGCCTACCAGCATCCCGGCCCGCCGGGATTCTACTCGGTGTGCGGTCGTGGCGGAACTGGTAGACGCGCAACGTTGAGGTCGTTGTGGCCGAAAGGCCGTGGAAGTTCGAGTCTTCTCGACCGCACCAAACAGTCCGCAAGTTTTTGGAATGACTGGATTTTCCCTTCGGGGGCACGGCAAAATTGGCGCAATTCCGCGCCGATTTTGGCGTTCGGTCGACACGCCTGAAGCCAGTTTGGTCTCTGATTATCGGCCCGATTCCGGCCTTTTCTCTCCACAGTCTCGCCCCTCCAAAAAACTGACCGCATGATTCTGCCAGTGCGGTTTGAGAGTTCTCGGCGGACTGCGTGGTAGCCCTCGTATTCCGAAGTCTGCTTCTGGGACGAGGCAGTCGTTCCGGCTACCCAGTTATATGACGGCTTACGGCAAAAGCGCCCATCCATGTCTGGGCGGGCGGTTTCTGAAATCGGACTTGGTTCGTGGGTTAGGATCACAGCACCGTCGATGCCGGCGTGTAAGCTTTCACCGTGATCTGAATACCGGTGTGACCGAGCGTTTCCTGCATCGCCCGGTCGATCCGGCTTCGGACAGTTGCAGTATCGGCTTTCATTTCTTAACGAAGGGCACGATTTCTAGTCCACCGGGCTCGACGATATTCACGCCCGAGAAGACGAGCATCCCGCCACGGAACTCGACCATACTGTAATCCTTGTAGCGGCCCAGATCGAAACCTCTCCACTTCAAAGGCTTGCCGATGAACGGTAGCAGGCCGTTGATGTCGAGTTTGGCCTCATCGTTCCGCGGAAAAGGCTGCGAACGATCGAGCAGCATTACGTTGACGGCGGTTTCTAGCTCGGCTGTTAGGAGTTCCTTCAGGCGAGCGCCGCTATTTCCGGTCAGGCCTGCTAGCGACTCCGGTTTACCTTCGCAGCAGAAATACTTGATCGCCTTGCCTTTGTCGCCGGTTGTGCCGTCCGTTATTTTCGTCTTCAGCACGATATAGGGACGGAGGTCGTCGGTCTTTTTGACAAACGTGAGCACGACATACGGCGTCACCTCCATCGTGCTGCCGCCCGGCTGGGGCGCGAGCGTGAAGGCCGTGCGGAACCTGTCGCTCGCCATGATCGTGTTGGTCATGTCGATCGCCCTTGCCCGGACGTCGAAGCGCAGATCATCCTCGACACTGCGGACCTTGCCCGTGCCGGTATCGGCGTTGATCGAACTCTGCACCAGCATACCCACCACGCCGAACAGCATCCCGATCCCACCGCCGCCCTGATACCCCGAGACGACGACGTTGCTGTCGGGAATGCGATGAACGCCCATGGGAAGGTCGCTCATCCCGTTCGCGCCTTTTTCCGAAAAGACGATGGTTGTCGCCGGGACCGATGACGATGTCGGAGCTGCGCTGGCCGGTTTTTGCGGAACAGTCGTTTGCGCCATCAATGCGGGAGCACACGCGACCATTGCGAGAATGACTATACGCTTCATCTTTTATTCCCCCTGTGAACCTCGATGCGCGCCGCACCCTTGCCTACTGGAAATCCGCGAGCGACAGCAGGTTCGCATCGACGCCCGACAGCCGGACGGCAGAGTCGGCGGCCGTGCCGTTGTTGCTCGAATAGAAGAGATAGCTGTCCGTGCCGACGAGCACCACCGCGACTTCGTCCGCCCCTGCATGGCCGTCGAACAGTTGCTGCGCTGCCGCCGCCGCCGATGCGAAGCTCGGCTGCGCGCTACTCTTCAACAACGCCTGCACTGCATAGCCTACGGCAAGATGATCGCTGCCATGCTGGAAATCCCATATCTGATCGGGGGCCGCGCCGTTGAAGATCGCGGCATTACCGCCGAACATGAACAGATCGACGCCGGCGCCGCCGGTCATCGTATCGGCGTCGAGATCTCCGGACAATATGTCGTCGCCGTCGGCGCCTGAGATCACATCGTCACCCCGGCCGCCGCGAAGATAATCGCTGCCGTCGTCACCAGTGATCGTATCAGCGCCAAGATTGCCGTTGATCGTATCGTTACCAGCATCCCCTTGAATGCTGTCCTCGTCTCGACCGCCTTGGATACGATCCGATCCATCGCCGCCGCGAAGCGTGTCATTTCCGGCGTTTCCCTGAATATAATCGGAGCCTGCTAAACCGACTATTAGGTCGGCACCGTCTACGCCGCCATTGGCAGACTGGCCGTAAAGATGGTCGTTCCCCATATCGCCAACGATCGTGTCGCTCCCGGCACCGCCATAGACGATATCGGGGTTGGGACTTTCTCCGACACTAAGTGGGAAATACGCACTACCGCTGCGAAGATAATCATCTCCAATGCCCCCAAATATGACATTGGCTCCTTTCAAAATCCCATCAACAATCTTCCCGGAACCCACATTTTGATAGGTTTGCAAAACAGAATGCGCGCTATTCGTATTATCTATGGTTACGATCAAACTGGACCCAGAGTAAATCTTTATTGCCGTAACCTCCCCCTCAAAATACCCATTCGCGGTAAGGTTACTACCGATTACTTCGAAATCGAAGCCATCCCCGTTATGGTAGCGAATGGCTGTTGATGTTGCCGATACCAATACGTGAGTGGTGGGATTGTCCCGAGTAAGGTCGTCGATCCTGAGATTGAGCGAACTACCTGCAGTGATTATCGACACCTTAGCTCCTTCTTGAGTTACAGGGATCCGGTTCGTTGCGTCCAGAAGATGGAAATAGAACCGTATCCGTAACGATTTATAAATAAATCAGCAAGTGAGAGCTGATCGCAAGCTCAGCAAAGTCGGCTGTAAAAAACAAACCGCAAGAGGATCGCATCGCAGTTGGGAAATTTCCCGCGGACTCCGTGGTAAAGAACCCGATCCGAAAATGACCACGGCCTCTCCATCTTGTGAACCTAGATTTTACATCTCAATAAGGTGTCCAGCCGGGCTGCAGGGGCAGCCCGGCTCATATCCTCAGAATGAAAACGTACTGCCATCTGCTGCGTGAAACACCTCTATCGTGTTAGATCCTGCGAACCAGTTGTATAGTAGGACGCCCGAGTCATGCGAGGTGTCGGCATCATCAGCCTGGTTGGTAATGTATAGGTCGGTACCAATCTGGTAAGCTACGACATCGGCGATGTTGGCAACGTTCGATAGATAGACGTGGTCAACGCCTGAGACACCGGCATCCTCGATAAGGCACGTGTCATAGCTGCTTACATAGTAGCTATCGCCATCTTCGTCGCCAAATGCGTAACCACCGCCATTCAAGTTGAGACGATCAGCGCCAGTACCACCGGCGAGAATGAAGAAAGAGCCTGTACCTGTGAGCGTATCAGCATCGGCATCGCCATAGGCCGTTCCGGCGCTCAACGTGATGATGTCATTTCCCGCATCGCCATGGGCGGCCGTGCCCGTATCATTGCCGCTGCTATAGATTGTATCGGCACCATTGCCGCCGGAAATCGAATCCGAGTGTACGGACGAGCCCGCGGCAATGGCCAATGCGCCGGTATCTGTACCGCGGTTTCCATAGATGATGTCATTTCCGTCACCACCGTAGATAGTATCATTGCCCAAGCTGCCTTCGAGCATGTTCGCTGAGACATCGCCGGTGATCACGTCGTCGCCGCTCGAGCCAATGACATTTTCGATCGAGATGTAAGTGTCGCTAGCGGCATCGCCGCCGCTGCCCGATCCCGTTGCGAGATTAACCGTAACCGCCGTTGCGCTGTCGGCGTACCAAACGCCGTCATTTCCGCCTTGGCCATCAAATGCGTCGGCTCCCGCTCCACCGATGAACACGTTCGATCCGGAGTTGCCAGTGAGACTGTCGGCGAAGTCGCTGCCCCGGAACACCTCGATGGAGGTGAGAATATCGCCGGCGGCATACCCACCGTGCATTCCGGTCGTCAGGTTAATCGTGACGCCAGAACTCGCATTAGCATAGCTCATGATGTCCGTACCGCCGGAGCCATCAAATTCGTTGGCGGCTGCCGTCCCGACGAACAGATCGCCAAAATTTGATCCCCGAAACCGTTCGATACTGCTATAGATGTCGCCGGCCGCGTCGCCGCTGTTGACTCCGCTATCGAGGTTGATGGTGATTGCGGCGTTCGCATAATAATAGCTGGCCGTGTCAGTCCCTCCGCCGCCGTTCAATGTATCGGCACCGGCACCTCCTAGCAGAGTGTCGTTGCCGATCCCGCCGGTAATGACGTTGTTGGATGCATTGCCATAGCCGGTGAAGGCGCTTGAGCCGGTATAGGTCAGGTTCTCGACATTGGCCCAGTTTTCCAATGTTATGGCGGTAGATGCGGTCTGGACCGTGTCGATCCCAGCGCCTGAAG
>NZ_JBFUKC010000015.1:0-81239 GCF_056401045.1 Rhizorhabdus sp. P4_G6
TGGGGTCTGGTGAACGCTGTGGTTCCGGGGGATCAGCTGGATGCCGAAGTCCGGAAATGGTGCGATGAATTGTTGGCGCTCAGTCCCACGGCGCTGAAGACAGTCAAGTCCTCGTTCAAGGATCACATGCTTCCCTACATGGGCAAGAACGTCTCGGACGTCGTGATGGAAATCGCCCCAGGCTTCTTCGAAACCGGAGAGCCGGAAGAAGGGGGACGCGCCTTCATGGAAAAGCGCAAGCCCGACTTTTCCCGTTTTCGCTAGGAGCCAGACCGATGACGATGGACCTTCCGCTCACGTCTCCCGAAAAAGCCAGCGAATATCGTGCCGCAGGATTGTGGCAGGATGTCACCCTGAGTGAGCGCTTCTTTGCCCAAGCCGATCGCCATGCCGACAAGGTGGCGATCATCGTGGGTGCCCGGCGCGTCACTTACCGAGAGCTCCGACGTGACATCCTGAGCGCCGCCAGCGGTCTGTTGGCCGAGGGATTCCAGCCCGGTGACGTAATCGCCGGCCAATTGCCCAACAGCTACGAGATTCCCTTGCTGCACCTGGCGTGCAACAGCTTGGGCATGCTGTACATGCCGCTGCATGACAGTTGGCGGCAGCTGGAAGTGGGGCATCTGCTTGCTCAGGCCCAGGTCAAAGCGATCGTCTCTCGCAAGGTTTACCGAGACTTCGACTTTGCCGATATGATCGCGGAGCTGAGGTCCGATCTTCCGGACATTAAGGTGCATTTTGTAATCGGTGCGGAGGAGGAGGCTGACGGGGTCAAGCCGTTTGACACGCTCATCGCGGCAGAGCCATTGGACGAAGCGCGGATCGCCTCGCTCCGGCCGGATGCAGACTATCCGGCTGCCGTGATGCTGTCGAGCGGGACTACGGCGATCTCGAAGATCAGCCGCTTTTCGAGCAATGACCTGCTGACCATGCTGAACGTCGCCAGGGAAGGCGCGCGCTTAGGTGAAAACGACATCGCGGCAGCGCTCGCGCCGGCCGGAACCGGCGCGACCGGCTATGTCTATCCTGTCCTGATGCCCCTGCTGGCCGGAGCCACTTCGGCGATTTTGCCGCGCTGGGGCGATCCCGAAGCCGCCGCCGATCTGATCGTGAACGAGCGCTGCACCTATGTGACGGCAATTCCGGCCCAGCTCATCAAGCTTCTGCCTATCTTGCGGGCGAGATCGCGGGATGATTTCCGCAACCTGCGCGTCATCACCAATGCCGGCGCGCCGCTTCCGTATGAAGCTGCGCGCGAGGTCGAGGAACTGACGGGCGCTATCATCCAGAGCATTTATGGTGCCACGGACGCCGGAACACCGACGCTGACGACCGTTGATGACTCACGGGAAAAGCGGCTTGGCACTGTGGGGCGCGTTGTCCCCGGTTGCGAGTGCGAAATTCGCGATTCCGGCGGGACCGCATTGCCGGCGGGATCGGTCGGCGAAGTGACCTGGCGGGGTGCCGACAAGTCCTGGGGGTACCTGGGTGCGGCTGACCAGACAAAGGCGGTGTTCACTGAGGACCACTTCTACAAGAGCGGCGATATGGGCCAGTTCGACGAAGATGGCTATCTCAAGATCGTCGGCCGGATCAAGGACATGATCCTGCGGGGCGGCCGCAATGTTTCCCCGCTCGTGATCGAAGAGGCGCTGAGCAGGCATCCCGACGTGCAGGATGTCGCCGTGGCGCCGATGCCCGATCCGGTACTCGGCGAACGGGCCTGCGTCTTCGTCATCCCGACGCCGGAAGCGAAGCTGGAACTCGACATATTGCTGGATTTCCTGCGCGCGGAGGGCCTTGCGACCTGGCAGCTGCCAGAGCGGCTCGAGCTCATGGACGAGTTTCCGCGGTCGGCGGGCGGCAAAACGCTCAAGCGCGACCTTACAGCCATGATCACGGAAAAGCTCAAGCTCGAAGCGGTGAACGGAGGTTGAGAAAACGACTGGCGGCGGGGCTACGGCCTCGTCGGGTCCAAAGAGCTCATCAAGCGCGCCGCAATGCCGCCTTTATGGCGGCGGTTCGTGTGTCGATCCGATGTTCGAGCTCGGGATGGGTGAAGATCCAGAACTCGTCGGTTCCCAGCGCGTCGGCGGTCTGCCTTGCGACAACCTCAGGGTCCTTGCCGTTGCGGATTGCAGCCGCCTGCGCTGCCATGTCCCGGCTCGGAAAGGTTTCCGGCGCGCGCGCGGCATTACCGTCGATGAGGTTGGACTTCACCGACGCTGGCATGATCACCGAGACTTTGACGTGATGGTCGGCCATTTCGGCGCGCAGGCATTCGCACAATCCGACGATCGCAGACTTGGTGGCGATATAGATGGCCGAACCCGCCGGCGGTGCAAAAATGGACATCGACGAGGTGGCGATGACGTGCCCCGGTTGACCGGAGGCCAGAATGCGCCGTGCGCCATGCGACAGGCCATAGAATGCGCCGTCGAGGTTGACCCCGCGTGACCATTCCCACAACGCCGACGGTGTTTCGCTCAAGGGCAGGACACTGCCGGAAACACCTGCATTGCTCACCATCACGGCCAACGGCCCATGCCGTGCCTCGGCGGTGTCCAACGCCGAGATCCAGTTGGCTTCGTCGCGAACATCGAGCTGCACGGCAGATGCGCCTGGAATTCCCGCCGCAACCCGCTCGACGTCGGCCAGTTGTCGGCTGGCAAGAACGACCCGCATGCCTCGCCGGCCGAATTCCTCGGCGATGGCGCGCCCGATGCCGCTGGAGGCGCCGCTGACGAAAGCGGTCTTTCCGGCAAATGGACAATCCCTCATGGCCTGCTCCCTTGTGCTCAAGTCGGATTTCTACTGCGCTTCGCTTACCGTTGATAATATATCTAGTTCACGTGTTCTAGATACCGCTGGCCCCCAACGATGCAATAGGCCATCCTTGGCGCGCGCCCGGCGCATGCCGACGGTCCCAAAACGAATCTAGGAAGGGAATTGCATGGCCGCCGTTCTTCAACTCCGCCGGGATGGCCCAATCGGCATCATCAGGATCGACGAGCCGCCGGTCAACGTGCTTAGCGTTACCGTCCGTCAGGCAATTATCGATGGTTTTGCAGCCATGCGGCCCGATCCCTCGGTCGAGGCGATCATTTTGCTGTGCGGCGGGCGAACATTCATCGCCGGCTTCGACATCACCGAATTCAGAGGCGGATTGCAGGAGCCGGCCTTGCAGCTGGTGCTTGACGCCGTGGAGAACTCTGGAAAGCCCACTGTCGCTGCGATCCACGGTACGGCGCTTGGCGGCGGGTTCGAACTGGCGATGTTATGCAGCCACCGCATCGCCGTCCCCTCCGCAGCGGTCGGATTGCCCGAGGTCAAGATCGGATTGATGCCGGGTGCCGGCGGTACGCAGCGATTGCCGCGCATAGTGGGCCCCGAACTGGCGCTTGAGCTGATGACCAGCGGGCGACAGGTGGGCGCCACAGAGGCGCTGAAGCTGGGTCTGATCGACTGCCTGGCGGGGGAAGGTCAGCTCGAAGCAGACGCGATTACGTTCGCGCGCCGGATACTCGCGGCAGGTGGGCCCTTGCCTCTGATCCGCAATCGACAGGAACTGGTCGAACCGATGCGGGGCAAGCCGGAGTTCTTCGCGGCCTTTCGCGACAGCAAGGCGGTCGAATTCCGCGGCTTCAATGCGCCAGAGGCGATCATCAAGGCGGTTGAGGCCGCGGTGGAACTGCCAATTGCCGAAGGACTCCAGCGCGAATACGAGCTCTCCTACGCGTTGGTGAACACCCGCGAGAGCCTCGCCCAGCGCCATGCGTTTTTTGCGGAGCGACGTGCAGCGAAGGTTCCCGACCTGCCTTCGGCCGGTGCAATCCGGCGGATCAACTCAATCGCCATTTTGGGCAAAGGCGGGCGAGCCGAAGCGACGGCGGGATATTTTGCGGGCGGTGGCCTTCCGGTAAGCGTGATCGACCCGGCGACCTTCGTGTCAAGCCAGGCTGACCTGATTGTCGTCGCCGGCCCGCAGGCTTTGCCCGATGATATTCGGACGGGCGCGATCGTCGTCCTGACCGACGGACTGGCGATGCTCGACGATCTGGCCGCAACCGCCAGCGCTCCGGAAAACCTGTTAGGCCTGCACATGTTTGCTGGCGAAAAGCGGCTGGCAGAAGTCGTCCGCACCAAGCGCAGCGACGCAACCGCGGTTGCGGCGCTGGTGGACCTGTTGCGTAGATCGGGCAAGGTTCCGGTACTTTGCACGCCGTCTCTCGACCTCATCGCCGACCGCCTGTTTACCGTTCTGCGTCATCAGGCGGCACAATTGCGACGCGAAGGCGTGCCTGCCTCAACCATCGACGCTGCCCTGTTCGATTACGGGTTCAGGCCAAGCCTGTTGTTCGGTGAGGCCGACGCTGTTTCGCTGACGCTGGGGCAAACCGACCCCGGGAATATCCTTGAGCGGCTGCTCTATCCAGTGGTGAACGAGGGCGCGAGATTGCTGAAGAAAGGCATTGCCCTTCGTGCATCGGACATCGACACAGCCGCAATTCACGGCTTGGAATGGCCGGTCTACACCGGCGGGCCCATGTTCTGGGCCGATACGGTGGGGCTGGATGCAATCGTAGCCCGGCTGACGGCTGCTACGGAACGGGGGGAGAGCTTACGGCCGRCGCGGCTGCTCGAACAACTGGCCACAGAGGGTCAGGCTTTTTGTTCCCCTGGCTGTTGAAGTTGAGCGCCTCTTTCGGGGGGAGGGCGGCCACATATCCGTCGCCTTCGGGTCCAGAAAAATGGGCCAAGAGTTTATCGCCGGACCCTTTCCGACTGGCACATTCGAACGCTTATACTAAAGTAGGCGAAAGCGTGCTCTGAATTCCAGCCTTGCGCTGCGGTCCGGGTAAAATGTTGGCATTCGCGGGAGATTGTCATGGCGACATCAGCAAAGCACAGCCGCAACGCTGGCCGTTGGGTGCGCGAGGATGCCGGGGCGGGAACATTCAAGGTCAACCGTGAAGTATTTACCAGTCAGGAACTCCTTGATCTGGAGAAAGAGCGGATCTTCGACCGGTCGTGGCTTTACCTCGGACACGCTACGGAGCTGAAGAAGCCGAATGATTACCTTACCCGTTCCGTCGGGGGACGCGAACTGATCTTCAACCGGAACCGCAAGGGTGAATACCAGGCGTTTTTCAACGTGTGTCCGCACCGCGGGGCGCAGGTCGTTCGCCAGCCGACAGGGAACGCGATCAGCTTCAAGTGCTTCTACCATGGCTGGGCGTTCAACAACAACGGCAAGTTCGCGACCAAGTCCAGTCCCAAGACCTATCCCGAAGGTTTCGATTGCGATGGCTCGGTAGATTTGCCGCGGGTGCCGCGGCTCGAGTCCTACCGCGACTTCTTCTTCATCAGCTACGATGCGAACATCGTGCCTCTGCCTGAATATCTTGCTGGCGTGACCGATATCCTCGATTTGATAGGCGACCAGTCGCCCAACGGCATGGAAATCGTGAGTGGCACGCAGGAATACAGCATCCGCGCCAACTGGAAGCTTTTGTGCGAGAACAGCTACGACGGTTTTCACGCTGCCGAGACGCACGAGACCTACTTCGACTATCTCGTCGATGAGCTCGGCGGTATCGACGCCGTCGACTTCAAGTCACTCGAGGAGTGCAACGGCATCCTCGACCTCGGAAACGGCCACGCCGCCACCCAGGTCAAAGCCCCATGGGGGCGCCCGGTGGCGCGGACCATTCCCACTTGGGGCGAGAAAGGAAGGGCTGACGAGGAGCGGCTGGTCGCAGAACTTGTCGAGCGCGTCGGCCCGGAACGCGCCCTGATGATCGCCGATCGGGATCGGAACACGGTGATATTCCCCAATCTCGTGGTGAATGACATCATGGCAATTACCGTCCGCACGTTCTTCCCCGTGGCGCCGGATCTGATGTTGGTCCGCTCGTGGGCGCTGGCGCCGATCGGCGAGGAGCCGGAGGTGCGGCATCGCCGTCTCAACAATTTCCTCGAGTTTCTGGGGCCTGGCGGCTTCGCCACCCCTGACGACGTTGAGGCCCTGGAATCGGCGCAGCGCGGCTACGGGGCGCTCAAGTTTGCACCGTGGAATGATATTTCGCGCGGGATGCTGCGCGAAACCCCTCGCCATGATGACGAGGCGCAGATGAGGGCATTCTGGCGTGAATGGAAACGCCGGATGGAGGGCGAATAATGGCTGTGAAGGATGCGGCGGAAGTCCGGCCCGGGTTGAAGCCGCGGACGCGTTCCGAGTATGAGGATTTCCTCTACAATGAGGCCGCCCTGCTCGACGACTGGAGGCTGGACGACTGGCTGGCGCTGTTCACGCCCGATTCGGTCTACGAGGTGCCGACGATGGGAAAGGGCTTGGAGACCGGCCCCGACAACACTTTGTATTACGTTGCCGACGATTACCGCCGGCTGCAGCATCGCGTGAAACGGCTGAACAAGCCAACCGCGCACGCAGAATGGCCGCATTCGACCACCGTTCGCGCGGTGCACAACGTGCGAATTCTAGGTGTTGAGGAGCGTGGCGTTCACGTCACCTGCAGCTTCACGACCTATCGCTCCAAGCACAGCGTGACCGATACCTATATCGGCCATGCACATTACTGGCTGATCGATGTGGATGGAGAAATTCACATATCCGGTAAGCGTGTGCTGCTTGGGATGAACAGCCTTCAGCCACACGGCAAAGTCAGCATCATTCTCTGACTGCATGCCGGGGACACCCATGCGCTGCCCACAGCATGTTGCCCGGTTCGGTTCAGTAGGGCGGCAGCCGACCTCCGGGGAGGCTCGCCGGCCGCGTCATTTTCATTTCCGTTCCCACTCAGTTGGAGCGCTTGATCCCCAGCGCATCAAGTACATCCAGATCTTCCGCAGCTTGCGAGAAGCGATAGGAGTACAAAATCGTATTGGCCTCGGGCATCTGCTCGTGCGGGGTCGGAACAGCCACCGCCAGCCCATGCATCATCTGTCGCCGGTGCTCCAGCCATGCGTCATCAAAGCTTGGCGCTTCGCCGCAATATGCGCCCAGGGCACCCAGATAATGACGGAGCAGGTCCCGTTCATTGGCTCTCCGGTCTTCGATGGAAAGTGCGCAGGTCATGAAGTAGGAGACATCGTGCCCCCATCTGCCAGGCATGCTGCATTGCCAGTCGAGTATGCCGGGTGCGGAGTCGGTTTCGTAATAGCTGTTCCCGACATGCAGGTCCGCATGAACGTAGGTCTGCGGCTGGCTGTCGTTCAGTTCCCACAACCTGTCGACGGCGCGCTCGACCAGGTCCCCGTCGCGCATTCCGGCAGGCATGTAGGCAGCCGCCGGCATGTCCATCACCTGATTCCACCAGCTGCGACGCAACTGCCACTTCATGAAGACGCGCAAAGGTTCTTTCTGGGCGGTGTAATTCCCAAGCCGCGGGTCGTTCCACCAACGGCCGTGATACTCTCCCATGAGTTCGAGCATTGCCGCCACCCTGTCGGGCGTGATGGGCCGGTTAGGCGCGCCGAAGGTCGCGCCTCTGGCTGTAAGGTCCTCCAGCAAAACGATACCCTGGCGGCTTCTCTCATCGAACTGCGCGAAATAGCAGCGCGGGATGTTGATCTTCAATTCCGGAGCGATTTCCGTGAAGAAGCGCACCTCGATCGCCAGACCACCCCAAATCCGCTTGAGCACGCGAGGGTCGAAGCCCCCTTTGATGTACATCTGCGGGGGGAGTCCAGCACGTTGCCCTGCATCGTTATACTGGAGGCGCAAGCGCGCCTTGCTCGACGTCGTGTGCATTCCGCTATCGATTGCGAATGAAGTGACTTCGACACCCGGATAGCGTTGTGACAAGGCTTGGCTCAGCCATTCCCTCCCGATTTCCTCGAATGTGAGCGGGAGCGGGATTTTCTCGGCGGTTAGCATTATCTTCTCCATGGCCAAGACTTTTTAGTGCTAGTAAAGTTTTAATCATTCACGCTGGTCGCACCAACCTTGGAGGTCAAGCCGCGGTCAGACGGTTAACGCGTATGTGGCCGACCATCGAGCCCCTCGACATGGTCGCATGACTCAAACAAAACTGCCTCCCGGAAAGCCCGGGCGGTTCAGTTCCGCGCCAACATCACATATAGTTGAAACCTGAGGTGCGACCGTTGCGGAGTTAATACGTTCGCTCTAGGCGTGCCGTGAGTCCGATCTGTCGGAGAGGATATGAACCTCCATGTCAAACTTGCCATTGGCACGGGGGCAATCGCGGTGGCATGCAGTAAGATGCTGAGCAACGGTGCCGGAAGTCTGGCGCTCAGCTTCGTCGTGAACGCGTTCCCCTCTGGCCGCTGCTGGACGCATCATTGGCAGCAATCGGAATTGCAGGCCGGTCGCCCGATAGGCATCACAAAGCGCTGCAGTTCCTGTCCAAGAGTCTTCGGACGCGCCCGGCCCGACCGAACCGGTGAATCCTGGAAAATTTGCTGTCGCCGCGCGTCGGCACGAGCCGGCCAGGGGCACGAAGTCTGCTCGAACATGTTTTGAACAGGGAGAATACCGCAATGCTCGTTTCCCATGTAGAACTGGCCAGCGCTCTCGACGCCGACAAGCTGCTCGCCGAGGCGCGGCAGATTTCCGGCCTGACCGATTTCGGCGACGAGAGGTTCATCGTTGCGCTGCGCCGAATGACTGAATGCTACATCCAGGATGTGCAAGTCGACCAGGAAGGTCTTCGCCTCTTACGCGACACCATCGTGAGGCAACTGGTCAACCGCGCGCGCTTCGCAGCTGATCTCAAGGCCCACCCAGAAATTCGCGAGGAGGACGTCAGTGATCCGATCGTGATCCTCGGCATGCCCCGGTCGGGCACGACCAAGACGCACCGCATGCTCGGCGCCGATCCCAACCTGCTCAAGACCTTCATGTGGCAGCTGGTCAATCCCGCGCCGTTCCCCGATTGGAATGGTCAGGGGCGTGACCCTCGAATTGCCGCCGCTCGCGCAGATGATCCGCTGATCGAGGCCAACGACAGCAATCCCGAGTTGCGCGCCGGCCACCATTATGGCGAGGAAGAAGTGCAGTCCGATCTCTGGCTGCTCGGCCTGACTTTCAACGACAATTTTTGGAGCAGTTGGCGCCCACCATCACCGTCTTATTACCACTACCTGATTGATCGGACTTACCCTTCGGACCGTGACAATCACGAATATGCGGCCGACCTCTACCGGTACCTCCAGTGGCAGCAGGGCGGACGAAAAGGCCGACGCTGGCTGTTCAAGAACGAGTCGCTGCTCAATTCCGCGCACGACTTCCTGACATCGCACCCCAGGGCCACGTTCATCCATATCCACCGCGATCCGCACGTCTCGATCCCTTCGCTGCTCAAGCTGGGCACGGAGTTCTCGCGACCATATTTCGCCGAGATCGAGGCACGGGATATCGCCCACACGGTGGTGGACCGGTTCTCGCGCTATGCGCACCGCTACATGGCGATCCGGGATGAGTACCAGTTGGGCGACCGGATCATGGACGTGCAGTACGAACAGATCCGGAGCAATCCGATGCCTGCCTTCCGCGAGCTTTATGAGCGAGCCGGACATGTACTGACCCCTGAGTCCGAACAGCGGATGATCGGCTGGGAGACTGCCAACGAGCAGGGAAAGCACGGCGCGCACAAATATTCGCTCGCCGACTTCGGCCTGACCGACCGCGTGATTGACCAGTACTTCGGCGAATATATTCGTCGTTTCATTCAGCGCGGCTGACCAGACAACCAGCTATCGGCGGCAGTCTTCACGCTACCGGATAGCCAACGGACGCCGCCACTCCCGCGTCATCAGAAGGGAACGACATGGTTGAGGACCGGACATACGGCCAGGCGCAGTGGAGCGCCTTCATCGATACGCTCGCTGCGGGAGGTGCCGAGGTCTATCGTGTCTCGACTCCTGGCCGATCGGTCGAAGAGCAGAGCCAGGTCACCCAGGCGCTGACCTGGGCACTGATCGCGGAGCTGCAGTCGCTCGCCAGTATCGACCGTGACCATCCGCGCTGGTTGACTCTGCTCAACCACGAGATGCGCCGTTTCAATTCCAACGCCGACAATACCTACGAAGTCGCCTATATTCGTGGCAGCGGCACCTATCGCATCTTTGGCAAGCGCGGGACGACCAAGCTGATGTACCTGCAGGTCGGCGCTGGCACGCTCGGCGTGGGCGATCTCACGCGTCACAAGATGCTTGGAGACCTCAACGTCGACGATTGCGAAATCGCTGATGACGGCACTTTCGAGGTCATCCTCAGCCCCCAACGCCCGGCCGGATACACGGGTGCATGGATGCAGCTCGATCCGACGCGCGACGATTCATTTGTTTGGGTGCGGCAGGTCTCTTACGACTGGCTGAACGAGATTGATGGCCAGCTGTCGATCATGCGCCTCGACCAGCCGATCGCCAAGCAGGAGCTCGCCGCCCAGCAATTTGCGGAGAACCTTGTATTCACCGCCGAGTCGGTGCGCGATGACGTGCTCGCAATGCTTCGGGTAATGAACGAGCAGATCGAGGGCGTCGAGGTCAACAAGTTCGCCGACGTCTCGGGGAGCTTCGGCAGCGCCGGCATTTCAGGTCAGGCCTATACACATGGCGTGATTGAGGTCACCGACGACGAAGCCTGGATTGCTGAATGCACGATCCCGGATGGATGCACCTACTGGAGTGTCCAATTGATGGACTATGCCTATAGCGCGCTGAACGGGATGTATGCGCAGACCAGTATCAACGGCCATACGGCGGTTGCCGATCCTGACGGGGTTGTTCGAATCGTGGTGAGCGCCAGGGATACCGGAGCGGCCAACTGGCTCGATACCCTGGGGCTCGAACGGGTCCAGATCCGCTTCCGCTGGTTTGCCTCGTCGGCGCCCGAAATCACTTCGAAGGTGGTTCGGCTCGATCAGCTCGATCAGGCGCTCCCCGCAAATACGGCGCGAGTGACCGCGCACCAGCGCCAGGACGCGCTCCGCAAGCGGGTAATCGGCCAGCAGTGGCGCCGCCGCTGAGTGGATGGAGTGGTCAACCTTCCTTGCGAAAACCAAATCGTCACGGGAAGGAGGCCATGGATATGAGCTTAAGGCATCCATCCGGTGAGGGCCGCGCCGAAGTTGGTCAGTCGTTTGCGCGCTTGATGACGCGTTTATGGTCTTGGCGAGATCGTGGTTGCGCGACAGCCTCGCGAGCTGGCTGGTCAGCGAGGCATGAAGCTCGGCGATCAGCGGCGCTCCTGCTGTTGATCGAGCGTTCTGCTGACTGACAGTCTTGCCCGGTCAACAGAAAGGATGATCGTGAGCAATGTGATCTTGCAGCTCGTGCGACCTTTCCCAACCGCGAGCAGACTGTGGTGTCAAATTGCAAGATTCTCGATCATGAACTGCCCGGCGATCGGCCGGCCGAAGGCGTGGGCAGACGTGATCGGGTTATAGTATTCCCGATAGCGGCGGACCTTGCCTCCGGCGAAATCGACGCGCAGGACGTAACGGTTGCGATACTCGGTGCCGGATTGCATGGTGATGTCGCCACGCGCTTCGAGGAAGAGCCGGGAGCCATCGGGGTTTACCGTCAGGTCCATGTCGGTGAAGGGGCGCATTTCGCCCTCGAAGGTTGAAGCTATCCGCCAGAATTCGAGGCAGGCGGGGATGCCTTCATAGACGCGGTAGAAACCGGCTTCGGTGCGGCCGCTTTCATTGAATGGCAATTCGATGATGATGTCCTCGTGCATCAGGCTTTCGAGCAGTGCGAAATCGTCAGTCTCGATCCCGAGGTGCCATGACCGCAGAGTCGCCAGCGCCCGGGCACGCCCTTCTGGATCATCGAGCGGGCTCACGAAGTCCGCGAGAATGGCATCAACGTGAGTGGTATGCTGCGCGGTCATCGGCTGGTTCCCAGAAGAAATCGAGTTCAGGCGGCAGGATAGGCTGCGGCTGCCCGACCGGCCAGCATGCCAAATGTCGCGGAGGATGAAAGCGAAGTGCCGCTGTAGTAGCCAGCTCCGTGGAACCCGCCTACCACCTCGCCGGCCGCGAACAGCCCGGGGATCGGTTCGCCCAACCAGTCGACGACGGCCATGTCGCCGTTGCTGGTGATGCCGCCATAGGTGGTTGTCAGCGCGTTGGCCGTGGCGGCGATGCAATATGGCGCGGTGTCGACCGGCATCAAATTGCGGGTACGGCCGAAATCGGGGTCAATGCCATTGCGGGCATTGGCATTGTAGCGCTCGATCGTACGTTCGAGCGCGGCCGGGTCGAGCTGCATATGCGCCGCCAGTTCGGCAATCGTGTCGGCGGTGCGGATATAGCCGGCGGCAATGCCTTCCGGATAGTTGTTGACCGTACTGTCTTCGAGCGTAGTTGCCAGCACCTTGTCATCGAAGATCTGGAAAGCGACACCGCCCGGCTGGGCCATTCCGGCATTGCCGAGTGCCTTGTAGGTCTGGCCCTCGTTGACGAAGCGCTCGCCGGCGGAATTGACCATGATCCCGCCCGACAAGAAGCTGAACAGCAGCGGCGGCACTTCGTCTGCTCCCTGGACGCCGTGCGGATAGTTGCGGATTGCACCGCCAAATGAGCCGCTGACGTAGCCAAGATCGGCAAGGCCAGCGCCGAGGTCGCACGCCATCATCATGCCATCGCCGGTGTTGGCGACGCCGCCGTGCTTGACCGCATCGAGCAGTTCCGGGGCAAACACGCCAAGTAATTCGCGCGACCGCGAGAAGCCGCCAGTGGCAAGGACGATGGCACGGCGGACCTCGATCTCGATAACCTGGTCGCCGAACGCGACGATAACCTGGCAGACGCGGCCGCTATCGGCGTCGCGCAACAGCTTCATTCCGGCGCACTTGGAGGCAAAGGTGATATTGGCGTGTGCGCGCGCCGCCATGTGCAAGTTGGTTATGACCCGGCCGGTGCCGGTCTCATGTAGGCAGCGATCCAGCGGGCTGAGTTTGAACTTGGCCCCATTCGCCTTCAGGAACTCGTATGCTTCGAGCTGATGATAGGCAAAGGCATCGACGAGCACGGGGTTGTTCCGGTTCTTGCCCGAAGTGAACAACTTCTCACGCAGATCTTCGGGGCCTTCATCATAGCCCGCTGCGATCATCAGGTCGGTGCCAGCGAAGATGAATCCCCCGCCGGCCATTGCGGAACTGCCTCCCGGCTGGGATGCCTTTTCGAGCAGTAGGACTTGCGCACCAGCGTCGGCCGCGGCCAGGGCTGCCGCATGGCCGGCAATACCTGCGCCGAGAATGACGACATCGGCTGCGTTGGGGATTTCCCCTGTTTCGCGCATCATTTGCCTGTTCTCCCTTTCAGGCTCTTAAATCAGGGCCGAAAACCCGGGCCATGTCCGGTAACGACGCGGGCGACTTCATTGATTGAATCGGGGTAGCCCGTTTCCCGCCAGGCGATGTGAAGGTCAGGTCGTATCAGCAGGACAGAAGCCTTTAGAGTCTCTCGGACGTGCGGCTCGTCGAGGCGGATGACTTCGAGCGGCGCGCCGATTTCAGCGAAGGCCGCTTCCATCGCAGCACTGTCATAAGTTCCTGAAAGATCTAGCAGAGTGTAGCCGCTGCCGAACARGTCCTGCATGGCCCCCCCATCCTTCAACCACATATGCGGTATTCGGATACCCGGTCGGCTGTGCGGGACAATCCGGCTGAATTCCCAGTGCGGCATGTTGCCCGGTTCATGGGCGACAATGGTTGAACCAGCGTAGGAATAGCATGTCTCCACGCCGACCATTCCGTGCATGCGGCCTTGCTGCGCGGTGAAGGTGGCGGCAATCCGCGCGCGCGCAGCTTCGCCCGCCGGGCCGAATTCCAGCGTTTCGCGTGTAACAGTCGCTTGCCAGGAGAACGCACCGTCGGCCGCCCAGGTCGAAGCCTCGACATTGCGGATGCCCACCGGGCGCCGTTCTGCCTCGTACGAGTTGAGCAGTTCCGGGCCGCCCCAGCCCTGGATCGTACCGGCGAGTTTCCACGACAGGTCGATGGCATCACCAATTCCTGTGTTCATGCCGAGCCCGCCGGTGGGAATGACGAGATGAATCGAATCACCGGCCATGAACACCCGGTCCTTGCGGAAGGACCGGGCAACCCGAAGGTGGGGGCGCCAGGTCAGAACATGGCTGATCCGGATGTCGCAATCGAACCCGATCAATTCGCGCAGCAGCCTGTGGAAGTCGGTGTCGGCCGGCAGGGGCGAATGCAGCGTGAACTCCTTGCGTGAGCCCTGCGCAACGATCGCATGACCGCCGGTTACGAAGCTATAGTGCCGCCCTTTGGGCACAGCCATCCGCTCGTAGAGATCGTCGGACTTGAAGATCACCTGCCGCAGATCGTTCGGCGCCGAAATCCCTTCAATAGGAATTTCGAGCAGGCTGCGCACAGTGCTGCGGCCGCCATCGCAGCCGACAAGGTAGCGGCAGCGGAACGTCTCGATGGCGCCCGCACCTTCTCCGACCGTTTCTGCATTGAGGTTTTCGGGAGAGGGGGCGATTGGGGTTTCGTCACCTCCGGTACGGCGGGTAGTGACGGTCACTCCGGTCTCATCCTGCTCGAACCCGATCAATTCGAGACCGTATCGGACTACGGTGGTGGGCGTTTCCTCCGCAACCTCGCGTAGCAGGGGTTCGAGATCGTTCTGCGCGACCAGCTGGTAAGGTTCGAGCGGCAAGGTGGCGTCGGTGCACGCCGCGACCTGCGCGCGCTTCTCGTCGACGCAGGGGAAGGGGATGGTGGCGATAGGCGGCTCGTTCATGGTTCTTACCAGGAACACGTCCATCGGGTTGTCGCCCGGATAGCCGAGTGCGCGAACCCGGTCGACTATGCCCATGCGACGAAAGATTTCCATGGTCCGCGCGTTGGAACGGTCCATCTTGGGCCACGGTGCGGTGGTGGGATCCCGTTCCATGATCATCGTACTGATGCCGCGGCGTCCAAGATCGATGGTCATGGTCAGACCCACCGGTCCGGCACCGGCGACGATCACGTCGAAATCATAGTGTTCGCCAGCCATCGCAATCCTTCCCCTATCAAGATATTTTCTGCTTGGAGGTTGCCTTGCCATTCCTGGTAGGGGTAGTGACAATTTCCTCAAACCCGGTGTGCGAACGCTGCGCATTGCACACGCCAGCGGGCTATCTCAGGATCGAAAAGCCGATGCGCTATCGCCTTCCTTCGCTCAATGCTCTGCGCGCACTGGAGGCGGCGGGGCGGCGTGGCAGCCTTTCGGCAGCGGCGAAGGAATTGGGTGTCTCGGTGGGAGCGATCAGCCGGCACGTGACGCTGCTGGAAGAGCATTTTGGCCGCACCATGCTGCGGCGGGGGCCTGCAGGCGTGGAACCGACGCCTGGTTGCGCCGCATTCCTGGACTCAATAGGGCGCGCGTTCGACGAGATCGACATGGCCAGTCATGCGCTCGCGAGCGACCGGCAGCGCGACAATACGCTGCGATTGCGGTTCTATTCGACCTTCACCACGGAGTGGTTGTCGGCAAGGCTGGCGAATTTCCAAGAGTTGTATCCTGAAATCCATCTTGAATTCAGCCTGTCAATCAAGGATGCAGAATGGCGCAACGATGATTTCGACATGGCGCTGACCGGCATGCCGCCGCTCGGGGAAGCGTTCCGTTGCGATCGTTTATTCGAAACCTACTTTGCGCTGGTCTGTGCGCCCAAGCTTGCGGAACAAGGCCGCATGGCAGGGCAGCCATGGTTGGCTGAGCAGACTTTCCTGATGGCTGCGCGAGAGGGCGATTTGTGGACCGGGTTACTTCAGGCGCTGGATGTTCCGGAGGCTGGCGCGCTTCGTAACATCCGCTTCGATTCGCTGAGCATGACCTACCAAGCTGCACGGCAAGGGGCCGGAATTGCACTGGGCAACCTGTTCTTCGTCGCTGGAGACTTGCAGAACGGGCGATTGGCCCTGCCGGTTGACCGGCTATTCTCGGTGTCGCTGCCGCATTATATCGTGACCCGCAGAGGTCGTCCGGACGGACCTGCGCTGAGGGCGTTCCGCACTTGGCTGTTGCATGAAACCGCCAAGGCCGCGACGGAGCTGGAAGCGTTCCTGGGCGAGCGTGGTCTGGCGCCCGAAACGCTGTCGGTACTTCCGGAGGTGCTAGCTACCGCCCAGTGAAGTGCGGCTGGCGCTTTTCTCCAAATGCCGCGATGGCTTCGGCAAAGTCCTCGGTCCCGGCGCAGCGGGATGCGAACATTCGTTCAGCGCTTAGCTGGATTTCCATGTCTGCCGTTTCGCTGGAGCGCATCAGTGCCTTGCTGCTGAGCAGGGCAAGCGGGGCCATCGCCAGCAATTTGGCGGCGATGTCGTCGGTCCGCGTTTCGAGCTCCGCATCGGGAACGAGGAAGTTGACCAGTCCGAACCGTTCGGCATCGAAGGCGGTCATGCGATCACCCAGCAGGGCGAGCTCCATCGCCTTGCGCTGTCCGATCAGGCGGGGGAGCAGGTAGGATTCGCCGTGATCGAAGACGTGGCCGAGCTTAACCTGGGGAAGTGAGATTTTCAGCGTTTCCGAAGCAACGACAAGGTCCGCGGTCAGGAGGAATTGCACGCCCAACCCGATCGCGTGACCGCGGGCACCGATGACTACCGGCTGGGGCAAGGCGAGGAAGGCCCGCAGCAGCGGTTGAATGCGGGTGGCAAGGCCATGGTAAAAGGCCCGCTCGCGTTCGGCTGGGCTCTGTCTGGCCGCATCGGCAATATCGCCGGTGTCCGCCCCGGTACACAGGTCCTTGCCGGTATGGCGAATGGCGACCACGCGGCATTCCGGGTCTCCGGCAAGATCACGGGCAATGTCAGTCAGGTCCATTATCATGTCCGGCGTCAGCGCGTTCATGCGCTCCGGCCGGTTGATGATGATCGTGGCCAGGCCCTGATCGACCTGAAGTTCAACAAATTCGCTCATTCCGTCACCAGCCGTTACCGGACAGGCCTGCGCCGTCAAATGAATGTATGAGGACGAGGTCGTTGGATCCCCGACGCACTGCCAGCCTCTCAGCGGACCGACACGGGCTTCAGCTTGCCCTCGCGGACCCTTTTGGCAAGCTCGAACTTCTGGATCTTCCCGCTTGGATTGAGGGGGAAGTCTTCGATCTGGCACCAGAGCACGGGCACCTTTGCAGGAGCCATTCTTTCGCGGCAATGCTGGTCGAGTTCGGCGAATTGCAGGGAGTATCCTTCGGCGGCCTGCACCACTGCAAGAACGATCTCGCCCCATTTGTCATCGGGAAGGCCGATCACCGCCGCCTGGGCGACCGCCGGCAGCTCGAACAGGACATCCTCGATTTCCCGGGGGTAGATGTTGGAGCCGCCGCGGATGATCATATCCTTGAGGCGACCGTTGATCCTGACGTACCCGTGTTCATCCAGCGTCCCGAGGTCGCCTGATCGCAGCCATCCGTCCGGGGTTATCGTCTCGCGCGTTGCATCTTCGCGGCCGTAATAGCCGAGCATGATCTGAGGGCCTCTGAAGCAGAGCTCGCCCACTTCGCCCGGAGCCAGGTTGGCTCCGGTTGCCGGATCGTGGATCTCCACCTCGACGCCGGGCAGGACCCGGCCAAGGGTGTGGGCAATTTCTTCGGGGCCGTCGGACAATGTGGTGTTGGTTACGGGCCCGCCCGACTCGGTCTGCCCAAAGCAGATCAGCACCGGGCAGCCGATGCGTTCGCGCACGCGTTCGAGCAGCGCGGGCGGCACGGGAGCGGCGCCGGTCACAATGAAGTCCAGGCTCGACAAGTCGCGCGTGTCGCAGTCCGGATGATCGAGTAGCGCCACTATCATGGTAGGAACGAGCAGCGTGCCGTTGACGCGTTCCGATTCGATCAGTTCCAGCGCAAATGCCGGATCCCAATGGGACATTAGCACGAAGGTGCCGTGCCGGGAGAGCGCCGCAAACAGAGTTACCGCACTCCCGCTGATATGATGCATCGGCGTCGGATTCATGTAGACGCCGTGCTGGCGAAAATCGCAGCAGTCGGCAACGCTGCGCGGCGGATTGGCAAATCCGTGGTGCAGTATGGCGCCCTTTGGCCTGCCGGTCGTCCCCGATGTGAACAGGATCGCCACCGGATCGCGGTGATGGACCTGCGGCAAGGCTGTTTCAGGAGAGCCCGAGGCGAGGAACTCGTCCCAGTCGGAAAGCGGTACGAGCACAAGCTCGGGCATGACGGACTCGCGGACAGCCGCCGCATTGGCCGCGATGTCGTTCTTGCGCCATCTGTCGGCGTGGAACAGCGCCGCTGCTTCGCAGTCCTGAAGAGTAGTGGCAAGTTCGGCCTGGCGCAGGTCAGCATTGACCGGCACTAGCACCATGCCCGCCAGCGCGACGCCATACTCGAAAATGACCCACTCGGCCGAGTTTGGCGAACAGATCGCGATGCGGTCACCCTGCTTGAAACGGGCCAACAGGGCGCGGGCCACTTGTTCCGCCTCTGCCAGCAATTCGTTGTAAGTCCAGCGCCTGCGGAGAGCTGGGTCCTCCACGCCATCGACCAGCGCCACGCGATCACCCGCCTCGCGCGCGGCTTCGCGCAGCAGGTCACCCAGCGCAATGTCGCGCAAGCTGCTGGCTGAGCCAGACTCACTGCTCGCGGCTTGCTCCACCGAATTATTGGCAACGCCCTTACCCACGATCCGCCTCCAGGTCAGCGGACACTGCACCTATGGTCAGCCTCCGCCCGATGTCAGACATTTTCTCGGTCAGTTCCGCGCCGTGTCAGGTGAACCACGGCGTGGCACCTGGTTGTGGGCGGGGGCCGAAATTTGGCCCGGACGGCATTTTTCCGGCAGCGCAGGGCTGTCTGTCAATTGCGGTGTCGAACTACCGCATATCTGGCACTTCAGCGGCCAACTCGCTCATCTCGGGCAAATGCTGATAATCATCCGGTCAAACGAGGAGAGGACAATCGCCGCTCAAGCCGGTCCGCGAACTTCGCCGGTACATCCTGCGACGCGCGGCTCGATGATCGGCGCGGCCATTGGCCTCGGTCCGTTGATCGACGGCACTATGTGCCAGTGCCAATAGACTATCTGTTCGAACCCCAATTTGCTTCCGGAGGATCCATGACCGCCACTGCCGCAGCCAAGCCGCTTACCCTTGTCGAGAACCGCGGACCGATCGAGATTCTCACGCTGAATCGGCCGGAGGCGCTCAATGCGATGAGCCCCGAACTGGCGGACGAACTTGCCGACTATTTTCAGGGGCTGCAGAAGCGGCGCGACGTCCGGGTCGTGTTGGTCCGTGCCGAGGGCAGGGCTTTCTGCGCTGGCGGCGACCTCGATTCGCAGGCCTTTGCATCCCCAGGGCCGGGTCGCGCACAGCGTCAGTATGATATCCAGGTTCGCTACGCCGCAGTGACGCGTTCGATGCGGTCCTGTCCGCAGCCGATCATCGCGCTGGTCCAGGGGCCGGCCTGCGGCGCGGGCTTCTCTCTCACTCTTGCCGCGGACATTCGCTACTGCACGCCCGAAGCCAAGTTCAATGCTGCCTATATCAGGATCGGCGTGAGCGGCACCGACATGGGGTCCGGATATTTTCTGCCAAAGCTGGTGGGTCTGTCGGTTGCCTCGGAGTTCCTCATGACCGGCCGCTTCATTTCGCCGCAGCGCGCGCTTGCGACCGGGCTGGTGAGCGATGTCGTTCCCGCGGACAAGCTGCTTGAAACCGGTCTGGAGCTGGCCAACGACATGCTGAAGACGGCACCGATGGGGCTGCGGATGACTAAGGAATCGCTCAATGCCCTGTCCCAGATCGGCAGCATCGAGGCTGCACTCGCTTTCGAGGATCGTCAGCAAATCCTGTTGATGGAAACCGCCGACCACCGCGAGGCCATCGCAGCATTCAAGGAAAAGCGCGCGCCCAATTACACCGACAGCTGAGCGGATGCGGGCTGACATGCGTTTGGCGGATGAAAGGCCGGAGCGATGACAGGTTCCGTCGGGCGGGATTTCGTCCTGTGCTATTTGACACTGCCGCACCTGCTGCCTCCCGCATTCATCTCGGTGGCTGCCGACGCGGGTTACCAGGGGGTCTCGCTCAGGCTGATCCCCATCCGCGACCAGCCAGAATTACCCATGTTCGGTAATTCCCCGCTGCTGACTGAAGCGATCGAGCGACTGGATGCGACCGGGATCTATGTGAACGACATAGAAGTGCTCCAACTGACGGCGAGCGTGGATATGTCAGCTCTGGAGCGCGTGCTCGAGACGAGCGCTCGCTTGCAGGCGCGGAACCTCATTGTAATCGTAAACGATGCGGACGAGAGCCGGGTGGCTGACAACCTTGCACGGGTGGCGAAGCTTTCCGCGGCATATGGGCTGCGCACCTGCCTCGAATGCATCGTCTACATGGGCGTCAAGACACTTGCACAGGGAATGCGGATTATCGAACGCACAGGCGATGACAGCATCGGCCTCGTCATCGACCCTCTGCACATTGATCGTGCCGGAGACGGGATCGCCGATGTCCAGCGGCTACCCGCCGGACGGATCGCCTGCGTCCAGCTGTGCGACGCCGGACCACGGCCCGACCCGCAGGATATGAACGCGATTATCCGCGAGTCGGTGGTGGACAGGCGGGTCCCTGGCACCGGAACGCTGCCGCTGCGCGCACTCATGGCGGAGCTGCCGGGGGATATTCCCGTGGCGCTGGAAGTGCCCGCGAAGGGATTTGCGAGGGCGATGCCGGACTTGGAAGTCGCTTCCATCATGCGCAAAGCCGCCCTGGACATCCTGTCAGGGTAACCGCGAAAGATCGGCCCCGCGGACGGGCTGCTCTTAGAGTGTCAGAGCCAGCCTCGTGGCCTGGTCAATTGCCCGCACCGCGTCCAGTTCTCCTGCCCGGTCGGCACCGCCAACGATATGTATTCGCGCGGCCGGCTGCATACGGATCAACGCATCGTAAAGCGATCGCTCGGCTTCCTGCCCGGCGCAGACGATGATCGTATCGGCCGGAATCACCTGCTCCTGCCCGTCCACTTCGATGACCAGACCCTCCGATGCGATCCGGCGATAAGTTACCCCACCCAGGAATTTGACGCCTGCGCGTTGCAGGGCGGCGCGGTGAATCCAGCTTGTCGAAACGGCACCCGGAATTCCCGAAGGCCGGCTGTGCTTGCGGTGCATCAGCGTTATCTGGCGCAGGGGAGGCGGCGGGGCGCTTGCCGCCCCGAGCCCGCCGGGCGCCTGGAGACTGAGGTCCAGCCCGTACTCCCGGGCGAAGTCATCGATTCCGTGGGGCTCGTTCGATTGGCCCAGCAGGAATGTCGCAACGTCGAAGCCAATGCCGCCCGCCCCGATGATCGCCACCCGGCGCCCGACCACCTTGCGATCGCGCAGCACTTCAACATAGCTGAGGACGCGCGGATCATCGCCACCCGGAATGTTGAGCACGCGCGGGAAGACGCCGGTCGCGACGACGATGTCGTCATACCCGGCAACGGTGAGTTCGTCAGGCGAGCACGGATGATTGAGGTGAACCGTTACACCCTCGTCCACCAGCCGCTGTTCGAAATAGCATAGCGCAGCGTTGAACTCGGACTTGCCGGGCACGACACGGGCCATCAGCAGCTGCCCGCCGAGGCGCGGGCCCGCTTCGAACAGGGTGACCGCGTGACCGCGCGCCGCGGCCGTAAACGAGAGGCTCATGCCTGCCGCGCCTCCGCCGATGACGGCGATCCGCCTGCTGGTCGCGGCCGGGGCGGCAATGAGGTCGAGTTCGTGTCCGGCCGCCGGATTGACCATGCACGAGACGCGCAGGTCGCGCAGCGCCCGGTCCAGACACGCCTGGTTGCAGGCAATGCAAGGGGCGATGCGATTGGGTTGGCCAGCTTCGGCCTTAATGGCGAAATCCGGATCCGCAAGCATTGGACGTGCGAGCGAGACGAAGTCCGCAACGCCTGCGGACAGGAGACTGTCCGCGTCGGCGGGGTTGTTGATGCGGTTCGAAGCGATGACAGGGATGGTCGCCGCCTCCTTGACCTGCCGGACTGCATAGGCCCAGGCGGCGCGGGGGACGACGGCGGCAATGGTTGGCACTGTTGATTCATGCCAGCCGATCCCGGTGTTCAGCATCGTCGCGCCGGCCTGCTCGATCATCGCTGCCAGTTGCCGGGTCTCGTCTCCGGTCATGCCTCCGGGCACCAGGTCAAGCGCCGAGATCCGGTAGATGACGAGGAAATCCTCAGGCAGGCGAAGTCGGATGGCTTTGACGATTTCGCATGCCAACCGAGCCCGATTCTCCAGCGATCCTCCAAACTCGTCGCGCCGATCGTTGGTTGCCAGAGCCGTGAATTGGTTGATCAGGTAGCCCTCGGAACCCATGATCTCAACGCCGTGGTAGCCGAAGCCATGGGCGAATTCGGCCGCGCGGGTGAAATCCTCGATCGTGCGCCATACCGCATCGGTGGAAAGAGCCGTCGGCGCGTACCGGTTGATCCGCGCCTGGCGAGCGGAGGCGCCGACGCACTCCTCATGGCGGGCATAGCGCCCCGCGTGCAACAATTGCATGCAGATACGGGCATCGGTTCCGCGCACCGATTCGACGATCGCACGGTGCCACTCGGTGTCCCTCCCGTGGGCCAGCCACGGAGCCTCGGGATCCATTCGTCCCTCGGCATTGGGTGAAACACCGCCTGTTATGATCAGACCGACGCCACCTTTGGCACGCGCGCGGTAGAACGCGGCGATACGTTCCTCGGGGCGGTCGAGGCGTTCAATACCGGTATGCATCGCCCCCATGACGATGCGATTGCGAATTGCAACCGGCCCCGATCGCCACGGCGCGAACAGATGCGGATAGGCGTGACTCAGCGCGCTGCGTTCGACCATCGAAAGCTCCCCGGTGTGGCGACGACCGCTAGATTGACGAGGCTCGCTTGGCCAGCCGCCCACCCGAATTAACAAGCATGCACGAACTGGGTGCCGCAGGTTCGCTTTAGGTATGTCTTGCTGGCAGCGAGATCGCCACATCGTGCAAAAGAGGATTGAATTCGATCGCTGATCTCAGGGAGTGGCACGATGGAGCCAGATGACAACTACGAGGCGCATCGGGACAACCTGCGGCGCTTTGCCGAGACGGAAATCAAGCCATTTGCGGCGGTCGTCGATCTTGAAGAGCGATTCCCGTCTGAGTCGATACAGGCGCTGCGCAAGCTGGACCTGCCGGGGTTGCCCTTCCCGGCGGCGCTGGGCGGGTCCGATGGCGATCTCATGGCCCAGGTCCTGGCCGTCGAAGAGATCGCACGGGTATGCGCCTGCACGGCGCACCTGATGCTCACCAGCTGGGTTGCGATAATGCCGCTGGTGCTGGCGGGCGATCCGGAGTTGCAGCGCAGGATCGTGCCCGACGTTGCGGCAGGCCACGACCAGGCGAGCTTCTGCCTGACCGAGCCAGGCGGGGGATCTGACGTCGCGGGAATGAAAACGACCGCCGAGCAGGTGGCCGCTGGCTGGCGCATCCGCGGCGGAAAGCGCTTCATCTCCAATGCCGGCAAATCAGACTGGTATTCCGTCCTTGCCCGCAATGCGGCGGGCGGGTTCGGTATCTTCATGGTGCATCGTGACGACCCGGGACTGGAGTTCGGCCGCAACGAACGCAAGATGGGAACCCGCGGATCGCCGCTGGCCGACGTTATTTTCAACGACTGCCTGATCCCCCTTGACCGTATCGTCGGGGACCCGTCCGGCGGCTACGGTATCATGATGGAGATCCTGACTTACAGCCGGCCGCTGATCGCGGCTCACGCGCTCGGGATTGCTCAGGGCGCGCTGGACGAGGCAATTTCCTATACCAGCCAGCGCACGCAGTTCGGCCAGACGATATCGCGATTCCAGATGACCCGCGGCATGATAGCGGACATGACCGCGCAGGTGGAAGCGGCGCGCAGCATGCTGTACCGCTGCGTTGCCATCGCGGGCAAGAACGACGACCGTGCCCGCGCATTTGCGAGCATTGCCAAGCTGGTCTGCACCAATGCAGCCATGTCGGTGACCACGGACGCCGTCCAGCTCCATGGCGGCTATGGCTACACGGCCGACTATCCAGTCGAACGCATGATGCGCGATGCGAAGGTGACTCAGATCTGGGAGGGCACCAACCAGATCCAGAAGCTGCTGATCGCCAAGCATGCCTATGCGGCGTACGAGAGGTAGCGGCGTTCTGGAACCGTCATCGACCGTACCTTCGGAGGATGAATCTCGCGTCAGGCGGTAATGACGACGCGAACCATCCCGGGCGGGCGCTTTTCCAGCACGTCGAACGCCTTTGCGATGTCCTCCAGGGGGAAGCTATGGCTGATCAGCCCATCCAGGGACAACTTGCCGCTGCGCACTAATTCGGTCACGGCCTGCAGGTCGCTGAGGCTGTTCGAATAGCTTCCGACGATCTCGATCTCTCGGGTCATCAGACCGGTGTATGTGGTCCCGATGGAGACCTTTTCGTCGAGGACCGAACCCAGGACGAGACGCCCCTGCTTCTTCAGCATACGAACGCCTTCGGTGGCGGCAGCCAGGGCGCCGCTGAAATCGATCACCGCGTCGATCTCGCCGAATTCCTTCCGAACCGCGCGCCCAGCGCCATCTAGACCCTGAACCACGGGAAATCCAAGCCCCCTGATCCGCTGGGCGGTTCCTTCGCTGTGTACGACGGCGATTGCCTTCAGATCAGGATCTATGGCGCGGCTGATTTGCAGGACGTTGGTGCCGACGCCGCCTGACCCGATCACAACCAATTTGCCGCCGCGCGGAAGCTGGGCGCGCTGCACGGCATGGTAGCCGGTGGCGACGGCATCGGGCAGCAGTGCGGCCAGATTGGGATCGAGATCGTCGACGGGCACCAGTCGGTTCGAAGGCCAGACCATTTCCTGGGCGAGGCCGCCTGGGCGGTGAACGCCGAGCATCTCGCCAAACGCGCAATAGTGCTCCCGCCCGGACATGCAGTCTTCGCATTTGCCACAGGGAAGCAGCGGGTGAACCACCACGCGCGTGCCGGGCTGCGGGCCGACGCCGGGGTCGGCCTCGATCACCTCGGCCGCGACCTCATGGCCCGGATAGACCGGGTATTCCGCGCCGACTGGCAATTTCATGCCGTGATGGAGGTGGAGATCGGTTCCACAAATGCCGCAAGCCAGCACTCTTAGTCGCGCCCAGCCGGGCTCACGGGTTTCGCGCGGGGTTGCTGCCAAGGCAATGTGGCCGGGCGAGATGACCACACGCAGATTGCTCGGTTCGGTTTTCATGCGGGGAACTCTAGCAGAATATCAGCTCAGGACGACCGCTCGGTAGGACCCGATGGAATTAACGCGTTTACGGTATCCGGCAGGGTGAGCCGGCGCGTGCCCCCGCAATGTTGACTTGGCCTAGAATTCAAAACTAGCGTTTTGCATCTGGCCTTGCGAACCCTGTCGGGATCGCGGGCAGGGTTCAGCTGCGCCGCTAAGAAGCGAGAGCGCATCGCAAATGGAGATTACCCGGATGAGCCAAGCTATTCCACTCGACAAATTTCGCGAGTTCTTCCTGACCGAGGTAGAAGAAATCTATCCGGAAGTCGCGGAGACGGAGACCGTTCCGGATCGCCTTAACCGCCGCGCGGCCGAAATGGGCTGCTACAAGCTGAGCCTGCCGGTGGAATACGGCGGCTACGGGATGAGCGTGACCGAATATATGCCGTATCTCGAAGCGGCTGCTGAAGGTCCCGGCATCGGGCGCATGCTGGTCCACACCACGAATGGCATCTGGCGTCCGATCCACCACTACGGCAATGCCGAGCAGAAGGCGATCCTGCCGCGGATGGCCGAAGGGGACTCGGTCGTGGCGTTCGCGCTTACTGAGATGACCGGCGGCACGGGGCGCGATCTCAAGTCGAGGGCGCGTTTGGAAGGCGACACCTGGTACCTGAGTGGTGAAAAGCACCTCATCACTTGGGCCGACCGCGCAGACTGGTTCCTCATCGTTGCAGCCAGCGATGACCGCGGCGGGCAGGACTCGCTGACCGCTTTCCTGATCCCGCGTGACACGCCTGGATTCGGCATCGACGCGACTCAGCATACGATGGGCTTGCACGGCACCGGCCATGCGTTCCTGACCTATGACAATATGGCGGTGCCGGACAAATACCGCTTGGGCGAGGTCGGGCACGGCCTCGAGGTCGCTCTGTTCTTCCTCGACTACAGCCGTGTTTCGCTGTCCAACTCGATGGTCGGCCTGGCGCAGCGCGCTCTTGACGAGGCGGTGCGCTTCTCTAAGCGCCGCACCACGTTCGGCAAGGCGATCGCCTCCCGCCCGCAGATTCAGACGCACATCGCGATGATGCAGGCCGATATAGAGGCCGCCCGACATCTGGTGGCGCATGCCGCGCTGCTGTGCGAGCAGGGCAAGGATTTCACTGCCCAGGCGGCCACTGCCAAGCTGTTCAATCTGAACATGATCGGCCGCGTCACCGACCTGTCGCTGCGGGTTCATGGCGGCTGGGGTTATACGCGTGAAGCCGTGATCGAGCGCATCTATCGCGATGCGCGTGGCTTCTGGTTCGAGGAAGGCACCGCCGAAATCCAGCAGTTGGTAATCGCGCGGTATGTTCTGGACAAGACTCAGGAGGCCTAGCTCCTTGCCAGGGTTGTAAGGCCGTCGAGTTGAAGCGTGAGAGATTCGGGTCGTCGGCCTTATATGTTGAGATTTGGAGAAGTTTGGTGACAGACGTTCAAGTCCTGTTCCGACCGTTCGAACACGGGTCGCTGAAGCTGCGCAACCGTGTCGTCATGCCGGCGATGACGCGTCACCGTTCCCCCAATAATGTCCCCGGCGATGATGTGCGCGATTACTACGCTCGCCGCGCCGCGTCGGTCGGCATGATCATAACCGAGGGTACTTGCATCAATCATCCCGCGGCCAATGCCTACGAGCGGGTGCCGTTCTTCCACGGGCACGAGTCGCTGGCCGGATGGAAAAGGGTCATCGACGCGGTCCACGCCAAAGGTGCGGCCATCATTCCGCAACTCTGGCATACCGGATCGGCCCGGCATCCCGGTGCTTCGCCTGACCCGTCGGTCCCCGCCTATACGCCTTCGGGGCTTACGCAGCAGTTGGAACCGCTGTGCCACGAAATGACCGAGCAGGATATTGCCGATGTCGTCCAGGCGTTTGCAGCAGCGGCCGCCGATGCCCAGCGCCTGGGCTGCGACGGCGTGCAGATCCATGGGGCTCATGGATATCTGATTGACGAGTTTTTCTGGGAGAAGAGCAACCGCCGAACAGATCGTTATGGTGGCAGCGTCGCCAATCGCGCGCGTTTTGCGGCCGAGATAGTTGCCGCAACTCGTGACCGGGTAGGCCCTGACTTTCCGATCGTCCTGCGCTGGTCGCAATGGAAGCAACAGGATTACAAGGCGCGGCTGGTTACGGATCCGCATTCGCTTGAAGCATTTCTAGAGCCGCTGGTCGAAGCCGGTGTCGACATCTTCGATTGCAGTACGCGGCGCTATTACCAGCCAGAATTCGAAGGGTCGGACCTCAATCTTGCGGGCTGGGTGAAGAAGATTTCCGGCAGGCCGACCATAACGGTGGGCAATGTGGGCCTGGATAGCGACTTCATGGCCGATGATAACAGCCGGGTCAGCATTCAAGTGGCGGAGACACGGTCGCTCGATGATCTGATGGCCCGGCTGGAGGCGGAGGAATTCGACCTCGTCGCCATCGGCCGCGCACTCCTTGCCAATCCGAACTGGGCGGAGATAGTCCAGGCCGGCGAATTCGGGGCGTTGAAGCCGTTCACCAAGGACGCGCTGCGGCAACTTACCTAGAGTGCGCTCCCCGGTTCTGCCTCGATCTCACAGCCGTGGGCTCTTTGACCGCTTCGGGGCTCGCTCTTCGCCGCGCTCGACGGGCCGGACCGGGGAAAGTCATCGCACCCAGATGATCGGGGCCCGCGAGAGTATTGTTGGTTCCAATGGGAGGCTGGTCTGGACGTTGATGCCTGGACGATAGCGAATTAGGCTTCTCGTCAAAGGCCCCGCCAGATGCCGCCAGAAACCGATAGGATTTCGCCGGTTATGTAGCTTGCGTCGTCGCTGCCGAGAAATATAGCCGCCGCAGCAACCTCTCGCGGCTCGCCGAGGCGCTTCATCAAATTCTGCTGGCGGGTTTTCTCGACTATGTCGGCCGGAATCCTCGCAGTCGCAGACGTTTTGATGACTCCAGGGGTGATGCAGTTTACGGTCACCGACGGGGCCAATTCGATCGCCAGCGTCCTGGACAGGGCGACGACGGCCGCTTTCGAAGCGGCATAGTCCGATTGCCCCCAGTCTCCGGCATAACTTATCGAGGCAATATTCACGATGCGCCCATATTCCCGGGAAAGCATGCCGGGGGCGAGCTCTCGGATCAGGAAGCGCGTGCCATCCAGATTGAACGAAAACGTCGCTTGCCATTGCTCTTCATCCATTTCGAGGAATCGGCAAAATGGATGCTTGCCAGCTATACCCCCCACGACGTTGACTAGAACGTCGACGCGGCCGAACTTCTCGACGGCGTCGCGGGCGAGCGCGACAGCCTCCTGTTCAAGCAAGACATTCGCCCGGACGGCAAGAATATCGCCCGCCCGGCCGGGAATCGCCTCAAGCTCGCCGACACACTCGTCGAGCCGTCTCTGTGAGATGTCGGTGACGACAACTGTGGCCCCCTCGGACGCGAAACGAACCGCGATGGCGCGCCCCATCGGGCCGCCGGCACCGGTTATGAGCGCCACTTTGTCCTGAACCCGCATCCCGACGCTCCCCTAGATGTAGCCTCGGCGCGACTGAGTGAGTTTCAACCAAGGCTGAAGCCTTGCCATGCGGGCCTTGCGCTAGCTTGATGTACTGAAAAGGCTACGGTCTGCGGCCGAGGGGTGTTCCCCGGGGCCGCAGACCGCCCTTTGGAGTGTGATTAGCGGTCGAAGAACCACGTCACCAAATGGTTGAAATCTTCGGACTTTTCCCACTGCACCCAGTGACCGCAGTTGGGCAGGAGGTGGAGCGACGCGTTCGGGAAGGCCTTGATGATACCCGGCGCCATGTCGACCGGGCAGACCCGGTCCTCAAGGCCCCACATCACCAGGATGTCATTCTTGATGCTGCCCAGGTCCTCGCGCCACATTTCCCCGAACGGGCGGGCAAAGGGCTTGAACCGCTTCGGGTCCGACGCGGCCTTCACGCGTTCGTCGAGCAGTGCGTCAGTGATGAACGAGCTGTCGTTCACGAGCAGTTCGATCACACCGCGCATCTGCTCGCGGGTGGGATTGTCGCTGGCATTGACGGCGCCCATGCGGCGCATGCCTTCGGTCGGCATCGGCGTGAAGACCGGCTGGAAGCCACCCGGCCCCATGAGGACCGCCCTGTTGATGCGATGGGAGGAATGCAGCAAGGCGCCCACGGTCGTCATGCCGCCCAGCGAATTGCCGACGCAATCGACCTTGTCGAGGCCCAGCGCATCGAGGAAATGGATCAGGAATTCCCCCATGGACTTGTAGATTTCCTGGAAGCCGAGCTTGTCCTCGCTGTCGCCGTAACCCGGCAAGTCGGGGATGATCAACCTGCGGGTCCTCGAAAGCTCGTCGACATTGCGGCGATAGTTGCTGATGCCGCTCGCGCCCGGGCCGCCGCCCTGAAGCAGGACCGTCGGCTTGCCTTCGCCTACATCCACATAGGCGATACGGGCGCCGTCCACTTGCACGAATTTCTTTTCCAGATCCATTTTCACTCTCCAATTACGCGGTTGGACTAAAAGGTTTGGCAATTTCGGCTGGTTGGACGTCCCGTGGCATGCCCGCCGAGCGACAGTTTGCGGCGATCATTTGGATTTCCCCATGTGGGCAAATGATAGATCGCGCCCGCTTCTGGCCTGTCTCTCGAAACCGATCTGCTGTTCAAGGACAAGACCCTCCGCCAAGGTCAGCCGGCTGACGCCGTCGATCAGCGCCTTTGTCTCGCCCGGCAAGCCGGGTGCGCCCGCGACAATGGCGCGGGCCATTTCACAAGCGGCATCGAGCAGTTCGGCCCGCGGCACGACGCGGTTGACCAGGCCCCATTCGGCCGCTTCGGATGCGGGCAGGCGCCGGCCGGTCAATTCCAGCTCCTTGGCGCGATAGAGACCGATGGCCCGATGCAGCCGGACCGATAGGCCCCAGCCGGGGAGCAGGCCGACGCGGGAATGGGTGTCGATGAAGGCGGCTTCCTCGCAAGCAAGGATGATATCGCAAGCAACCGTGATCTCGAACCCGCCGGTAACCGCGAGGCCGTTGATTGCAGCGATGACCGGGCCATTCCAGTCGGTGATCGTCTTTGCCGGGTTGAAGGGTAGGAAGGTTTCCGGCCCAACTTCCTGAAGTGTCGCGACGTCGAGTCCAACGCAGAATGTTTCGCCCTTGCCGGTGAGGATGACCGCCATGATGTCCGGATCGTCATCCAGTTGCTTCATCACCGCGTCGAACGAAGCCAGCAGTTCGGGGACCAATGCATTCTTCCGCTCCGGCCGATTGAAGCTGACGATCGCGAAGCCTTCGCGCCGTTCGACCTCGATAAAGACATGTTCTGCAGTCATTGTTCGCCCTAATCTCTTGTCCTAGTGCTGGAACGCACCGCCGCCTCGCTCAAGTCAGATTGCGGCGAGCCCCAGTCCCCCGGTCACGCAGATGCATTCACCGGTGATGTATTTCGACATGTCGCTTGCCAGGAACTCGACCGTGCCAACCATGTCGTCGACCCTGCCGAGGCGGCGCAACGGCACCGACTTCGCCTGATCATCCGTGCCGAGATTGCGTGCCTTGGCGGCGGCGGCGATGCGCGGAGTGAGAATGAGGCCGGGGGCGATGCAGTTCGCGCGAACGCCCGCAGGACCAACTTCGACTGCTAGGTGGCGGGTGTAGGTATGCAGCGCCGCCTTTGCAGCGCCGTAGGCGGCGCCCTGGCCCGTGATATCGCTGCCGAAGACGCCGAAAGTGACAACATTGATGACACTGCCACCCGGTTTGGTCATCAGGGGGAAAGCCGCCTGGCACATGTAGACTGCGCTCAGGAAATTGGCCTTGATCAGCAGGTCGATATCTTCGTCGGGAACAATCGTGGCAAAGCTGCGTGCCGCCGGCGTGATCGAGCCGCCGGCATTGTTGACGAGAATGTCGATCGGGCCCAGTTCGCGGGCGGCCTGCTCGACCGCCGCGGTCGCCTCGGCCCGATTGGAGAGATCGGCCTGTACGGCGATAGCGCGTTGACCAAGACTGCGGACTTCATCTGCCACGCTGCCTTCGGCATACTCGCCGTTGCGCCTGCCGACCTCGAGGTCCTTGTCAAGAATGGCAATATCGGCACCGAGACGAGCCAGGTGCAGCGCATAGCCGCGGCCCATGCCGCCGCCCGCGCCGGTGACGATCGCGACTTTGCCTTCCAACCGACGGCCCGTCATACCTCTCTCCCTTGTACTCGCCTGACGGCTGCGGAGGGTTGAACACACTCTTGCCATCCTTGCAAGAACGCGTCGCTTAGAATTTGTATTAGCGTTTTAAGTGCGCCGCGCGCAAGTGTGGGTTTTGAACGCCGGCAATCCAGAAATCAGGATTGACTGTCGATCAACGCGCCGCCGCCTGCAACCCGATACATCCAGGGAGCAACGCAGGTTGGCAGGACGTACGCAAGTCAGGCGCGCACGCAAGACTGAGGTGAATCGCAGATCAATCGATCGAACGGGCGCAACTGCCGCATATGTGTTGATTGCGATGGGGCGAGTCTACGAGATCGGCAACAGCGCGCCCGGCACTTGCTTGAAAAATACGATTCCGCACCGCGCATGGTAAAACATATGCACTAACATATCGGGAATCGACACCATATGCGGTGAGCAATGCTTTCGCCGAGACCATGCCGGTGGCCGCCGGTACGGCTGGACGGACACCTAATCGCGAAAATAGTCGGGCTTGCCCTGCGTCCACTGTTCGCCCCAGAGTTGGCCTCCACCATCGACGCGGAGGATTTCCCCGGTGGTGAAACTGCTGGCATCCGATCCGATGAACAGGCAGGATTCGGCAATTTCCCAAGGATCCCCCAGCCGCAGCATGGGGTTGCTGCGAGTGTAGGTTTTCTTCACCTCCTCGGGATATCCGGCCATGCCTTCAGTGAAGATTGTCCCGGGTGCGACGCAATTCACCCGAATTCTCAGCGGTATCCATTCGACCGCGACCGTCTTCGAAAGATAGATCACCCCGGCACGTGCCGCTGTGGTATGCGCGGCACCGAGAACGCCACGATCAACGACCACCACGACGTTGACGATCGAGCCGGGGGCCCCGGTGTCGCGCCAGAAGCGGGCTGCTGTCTGCATCATCGACCACGTGCCGAACAGGTTGTTTTCCACGACGGCGCGGAAGCCATTGGCGCTCATGTCGATAGCGGGCTGGGGGAACTGGCCACCGGCATTGTTGATCAGGAGGTCCAGCCTGCCGTGTCGGGTTTCCACATGCTGGAACAGCGCGGCCACCTCGTCCGCTTTACGGATGTCGGTCTGAATTGCGTCCACGGACAGGCCATATTCGGCAAGCTCGGCAACGAGGACGTCGAGCTTTTCTTGCGAGCGGCCGCAAGTGACCGCCTTCGCCCCCAGCCGGGCCAGTATCCACACGGTCGCCCGACCGATCCCGGTAGCGCCTCCTGAAACCAGCACGACCTTGTCGCGGAACAGGCCTTCCGCCAGCGAAATGGGACGCGAAGCCATCTTGGCAGCGGGGGGTCTTGCGGCGGCGGCGCTGAGGTCCTGTTGCGTCATTTCTGTTCTCGATCCTGATTTAATCGTCTGGCACTTCTATCATCGGTGTCGAACCTGGTCGTTACAGCCGCCGGTCAATGTCCGATCAGCTTTGCAATCGCCCCGCGCGCGCCATCGGTTCGGATCAACCGGGCCGCGCTCGCCAATTCTCCGGCGAGCGAAACGGCGATCGGATGCGTGCTCTTTTCGACCACTTCGGGATATCCGGTCAGGACGCCGATGATTTCGCGCATGACGACGGCGCTGTCTTCGCCCAGCGATCCGCTGGCGACATTAGCTTCAAGCCGTTCGAGGTGCAGCGAATAGGCTTTCTGGCCGCAATAGGTCAGTTGCGGGCGAGGAGGGGGTGTGAAGCCTTCGGTCATCATCGCCCGCGCTTTTTCAAGGGCCGCCGGCAGGAGGGCGGCGCGATTCTCGACGACCTGGGTGCCGGGGCGGAGCAATCCCATCGTCTCGACCTCTGCAGCCGACGAGGCGATTGCGCCGGCCTGAAGCGCGGCCAGCGCCTGCGCGAGGCCTTCTTCCGGTCCATGCCGTTCGACCAGTCGCAGCAGCAGTTGGGTGCAGCCGCCCCAGGCCGGGATAAGGCCGACCTTGATTTCGGGTAAGCCCGCTCTCAGCCCGGCATGGGCGACGACGGCGTGCGAATGGAGCATCATTTCGCAGCCGCCGCCAAGTGCGAAGCCGTGTGCCGCGGCCACCACGGGGACGGGCACGGAGGCGAGCTTCTGGTAAAGGTCCTGGCCGTTCTTGAAGTAGGTCGCCAGCGCGGCCCAATCTTCACGCGCAACCATGGCATGGTTGTAGGCGAGGTCTGCACCCGCCGAAAACGCCTTGGGATCGTCATTGCCAATGACGAGGGCGCCGAATGTCTTTTCAGCGTTCTCGATCGTGCCCGCGAGAAGATCGAGCGCGCCCACGTCGAGGGCGTTCATCTTGGTGTGAACCTCGAAGCAAGCCACCCCCGACCCGAAATCCCAGAGCGAGGCGCTTCCGTTGCTGGCTATCGGCGCGGAACTGACCCGCATGCTTTGCACAGTGCCGTCCGGCATGACCATTGATCCTTCAATCTGAATGGTCCGTCCAGCGCTGGACGGACCCCGAACCGGTTGGGACTTCGCCTGGCAGACACTTAGGCGGGCTGCGCCCTCTGCGCTCGCCAGTAATGAAGTTCCGAGTAGCCTGCACCTCTGCGAAGATCGGCTTCCAGTTTCAATGTCTCGCCGGATCGGCAGCCTATGTGCCACGTACGCGGTATATCCAGTCGTTCGGGATTTAAGAATGGTAACGCGCGGGCGTCGGTGTTTATCAAGCCCGCAAGCCCTATGCCGCGCCCCGTTGGCAGATGCCGCGCCGGCATGGGATTGCGTTGCCCTGAAACATGGGAGCCATCTTGGAGGAACGATGACCGCCTTTCTCGACAACTACGAAAAGCTCCTGTTCGATTTCCCTGCGCCGCGCGTGCTGCGGATCACCATGGGCGATCCCGAAAAGCTGACCCCGGTTTGCGCCAAGATGCATGCCGAACTCGTCACCATCTGGCGCGATATCGACGACAGCGAGCAAATATCGGCCGTAATCCTGAGCGGCGGCAAGAAGGCGTTCTCGGCTGGCGGCGACTTCGCCATCGTCGAGCGCTGCATGACCGACTATCACTTCCGGAACCAGGTCTGGAAGGAAACCCGCAACCTCGTTTACAACATCATCAACTGCTCCAAGCCGATCATCAGCGCGATGCGGGGGCCGGCTGTCGGCGCCGGGCTGGTCTGCGGCCTGCTCTCGGACATTTCGATCGCGTCGAAGACTGCGCGAATCATTGATGGACACACCCGGCTCGGCGTCGCCGCCGGCGACCACTCGGTGATCATCTGGCCACTGCTCTGTGGCATGGCCAAGGCCAAATACTACCTGCTGACCTGTGATTCGATCTCTGGCGAGGAAGCGGAGCGTATCGGCCTGGTCTCGCTTACGGTGGACGACGAGGAACTCGACGCCAAGGCGCTGGAAGTGGCCACGCGCCTTTCGAACGGAGCGCCGAGCGCGATCCGTTGGACCAAGAACTCGCTCAACAACTGGTTCCGCATGGCGGGGCCGGCGTTCGATGCATCCGTGGCCTACGAGATGCTCGGGCTGACCGGGCCTGAGGTCCAGGAGGGCGTCGCCTCGCATCGTGAAAAGCGGGCACCGGTCTTCGACCAGACCTGCAAGATTTAGCGAACTGAAGCTCACAAAGGGAAGGTGTCCAACTATGACGGGCAGATTTGAAGGAAAGTCGATGGTCGTGACCGGTGCTGCTTCGGGCATTGGCAAGGCAATCGCGGTCATGGCGGGCGCGCAAGGTGCGAACGTGGTCATCGCCGACATGAACGACGAGGGCGGTCAAGCTACCGTCAACGAAATCGTGGGCGCCGGCGGCAAGGCGGAATTCCACAAGGTGAACCTGACCGATCGCGACAGCATCAACGCCTTCGCGGCCAGCGTCCTGGCTAGCGTTGGCACAGTCGATATCCTGATCAATGGCGCTGGCTGGGACCTGATGGAGCGTTTCCTCGACAGCCAACCGGAAACCTGGGACACGGTCATCGCCATCAACTACACCGGCCCGGTTCATCTCTGCCACCACTTCGCCCCCGGCATGGTGGAGAAGGGCAAGGGCAAGATCGTCAGCATCGCGAGTGAGGCTGGACGCATTGGCAGCCCGAGCGAAGCAGTCTATTCGGGTGCCAAGGGCGGCATCATCTCTTTCACCAAGACGCTGGCCCGTGAACTCGCGCGCTACGGCGTCAACGTGAACTGCGTTTCGCCCGGCCCGACCCGGACGGCGCTCTATTATGCGCAATCCGAATCGGTGCAGCAGAACCTGACCAAGGTCATCCCGATGCGCCGTGTCGGCGAGCCCGAGGAAGTCGCCATGGCGGTCCTGTTCTTCGCCAGCGGGGAATCCGACTACATCACCGGCCAGACGCTTAGCGTGAGCGGTGGCATGGCGATGGTCAACTAGCCCGATTCGAAAACGGATCATGGGAAAGGCCGAGCCCGTGCCGGGCGGGTTCGGCTTCTTCGTGCTCGGCCTTCTAGTACGAGTGCTTTACTGACTATCGCATATGTGTTACCCCATCCAAGGATGATCGTCGAGCCCAGGCCGCGGTATGCGGCAGGTTAACGACGGCTCACGCATGGTGGGAGATGGACGTTGGGACTCGAACTCGCTGTCGGCCGCGAAACGGATGAAGTCACCCCATTCGGGCAGGACGGCGGCGCAGTTTCGTCACATGATGGCGCCGGAAGACCTGCCAAATGGGAGCCGCTGCCTGACAGTGTCGTAAAATCCACTGGCCGCACCATGCAGATTCTCGAGTTCTTCGATCATCACCAGGCCCCGGCAAACATCGCGCAGGTTGCCCGCGCGCTCGACTATCCGCAATCGAGCACATCGGAGATCATGCGCAGCCTGAACGTGCTTGGCTACCTGTCGTATAACAATGCCGATCGCACATTCGCTCCAACCAGCCGGGTACGGTTGCTTGGTTCGTGGGTGATGGGCCAATTGCACGGCGAGGACCGGCTGTCTTCGCTAGTTCGCAAGGTCAATGCGATTTCAGGACAGACCGCGTACCTTGCAATCCGCAATAAGCTTGAATCTCAATATATCCAGGTAGCCCAAGCGACAACGTCGCTTCGGCTGCATCTTACCCCTGGGCAGCGACGCCCGCTGCTGAGGTCCACGAGCGGACGTGCCTTGTTGAGGGACGTGTGCGATTCTGAGATCAGCAAACTGGTTCGGCGGGTGAATGCAGAAAAGGCGCCTGATGAAAGCCTTATCCATCTCGACCAGCTGCTGGAAGATGTCAGCTTCGTCAGACAGAATGGCTATCTGTACGTCGCCAAGAGCGAAATAAGCCCCGGCGCTGCGGTTATCGCCGTAGTCCTTCCGCACGAAATGTTCCCGGTTCCCACGGTCATCGGCGTGGGCGGCGCGGCCGAGATCATTGCGCCGCAAAAGGACTCGCTCGTCAAATTCGTGACCGACCTCATTCGGGATCACCTGCTCGAGAGCGCCCGGGAATCGGGATGAGGGTAGTGGACTTTTCGAGGCTTCGCAGGACGCGCGAGGAACGCGACGAGTGCTGAGATCGAATTGCGTGCGAGCGAGGGACGGATCTCTCAGCGGCGGAGTACGCCCGCGCCGGCATTCATCTGCGTGACGCATATGTGGTAATCCGCGCATGCCATGCGCAAAGGGCTGTCACGCGATCGGCGGGCCGCTAATCTCGAACACTCGAAGGGCGGGGAGCGGAATGAACCTCAGGCCGGGCAAGTGATGACTTGCTGGCAGTTCGCACCCCATCCATGGAAATCGTAGTCAAGTATTTTGCGAAAAAGACGGGTCTTTCGCAAAGCATTTGGCGGTAGTTCTACGGCGTTGAATTCTCGGGAGCCAGCGAATGCACAATCCGATGACACTGGAGAACAAGACCATCGTCGTCACCGGCGCGGGCCAGGGGATCGGTCGTGCCATTGCCAATTCCATTCTTGGGCTGGGCGGGCGGGTCGTTGCCATGGATCGCAACGCGGACGCGCTGGCCCAGTTCAGCAACGAGGCTGCGACCGAGCGACTCATCACTGCAGCGGGTGATGTGACTGACGGTGACTTCGTGAATGCAACAGTCGACAAGGCTGCCGATTGGGGCGGAAGCATCGAGGGGCTCGTCAACAATGCCGGCATTTCCCGTGCAGCGATGATCCACAAGATGGACATGGACACCTGGGAAGCCGTGATCGACGTCAACCTGACTGCGCCCTTCCGGTTGCTTCAGGCGGTGGGCCGGAAAATGCTCGCCCAGGCGGCTGCGGGGGAAAAGGCCCCTGGCTCCATCGTCAACATCTCGTCGGATGCAGGTCGCCGCGGAACCGTCGGCCAGATCAACTATGGTGCCGCAAAGTCGGGGATCACCGGTCTGACCATGTCGGCCGCGCGCGAGTGGGCAAGCAAGGGAATCCGGGTCAACGCAGTCGCGTTCGGGGTGGTCGAGACGCCGATGACCGAGACCGTTCGCGGCGAAAAATTTCGTGACACCTACCTCGCCCAGATCCCGATGGGCCGCTGGGGCTCGCCTGAAGAGGTGGCAACTCCGGTGTGCTTCCTGCTTTCGGACGCAGCCTCCTATATCACGGGACAGACCCTCTCGGTGAATGGCGGCTTCCACATCAGCACCTGAACCAGGCGAGAACCCTGTCCATGACAACCATTGACGCAATCCTACCCGACCAGGAATTCCTCGCCTTCCTGGCACAGGGAAAGTTCATGCTCCAGCAGAGCAGATCGAGCGGCAAGCCGTTCTTCTACCCGCGCGTCGCAGAGCCGGGCACGGGCAATACCGACCTTGAGTGGATCGAGGCTTCGGGCGGGGGAGCTGTGTATGCCGCCACGATCGTTCGCGTGCGACCGCCGAATGCCGATTATGGCGTGGTGATCGTCGAGCTGGACGAAGGCCCGCGGATGCTGAGCCGAGTCGAAGGGGTCGAACCGGCCGATGTCTTCATCGGCATGCGGTTGCAGGCGAAGATCGTACCGTTCGAAGACCAGCACGCCGTCGTGTTTGTCCCAGCCGCCGGCGGCAAGCCGGGGAAAGCTTCCTGACCATGACGATTGATCGTCGCACGCCAGCCGCCATTGTCGGCGCCGCCACCTTCGGAATTGGCGAGGCCTCCGGCTTCACTTCGATGGACCTCGCCGCGCGCGCTGCCCTCGCGGCGCTTGATGAAGCCGGCATCGGCCTCTCGGAGGTCGACGGTCTCTTCATCGGTCAGCCGAGCGATTTTCTCAGCGGTCTGACCTTTGCCGAATATCTGGGCATCCGGCCAAAGCTGACAAATAATAACCGCACCGGGGGATCGGCCTTCCTCACGCACATGAACGTCGCCGCGCTTGCGCTTGCTGCAGGCGAGATCGACGTGGCGCTGATAGCCTACGGCAGCAATCAGCGCACAGGTACTGGCGGGCTGGTCAGTGCGGCGGCGCCGAACATCTACGAAAAGCCCTACAGCCTGCGCCTGCCTGTGGGGGGCTATGCGCTTGCCGCAGGCCGCCACATGCATGAATTCGGGACGACGCGCGACCATCTGTACGCGGTGGTGAAATCAGCTCGCGATTGGGCAATGTTGAATCCGGAAGCCTTCTTGCGCAAACCTGTCACCCAAGAAGACTATTTCAATGCGCGGATGGTTTCCGATCCCCTTTCGGTGCTGGATTGCTGCCTGGTCACCGACGGCGCCGCCGCGGTGGTCATGGTCCGCAAGGACCGGGTCGAAAATCGCAAGGCGGCCTACCTGCTGGGCCTGGGCGAGGCGACTGACCACTACCAGATCGCGCAGATGCCCGATCTGACGACCTCTGCCGCAAAATTCAGCGGCCAGCGTGCTTTCGAGCAGGCGGGCATCACTCCCGAAGACGTCGACGTCGTCCAATTGTACGATGCGTTTTCGATCAACACGATCATGTTCCTTGAAGACCTTGGCTTCTGCAAGAAGGGGGAGGGCGGGGACTTTGTCGCCTCCGGAGTCATCGGTCCCGGCGGCAGCCTTCCGGTAAATACCAACGGCGGCGGTCTGGCCTGCGTTCACCCTGGCATGTACGGACTCTTCACCGTTGTCGAAGCCTATCGGCAACTGACCGGATCGGCTGGCGAGCGGCAGGTAAACGGCGCTGAAATCGCTGTGGCGCACGGCAATGGCGGCTTCCTCTCCAGTCAGGTGACAGCCGTGCTGGGCAGCACCGCAACCCGGTGAAGCCTTGCAATAACGGATTTGTAGTAACTGCCACCGGTAGCCCAATTCGCGTTTCCTGCTGAAGTCACTGCACCTACACAGCCATGCAATCCTTCTCATAAACGGAGGGGACAAGGAGCATACTGATGTCGGTACTGTCTGGTATCAAAGTTCTGGACATGACTCGGGTTGTCGCGGGGCCGACGGCGACGCAGTGCCTCGGAGACTTCGGTGCTGATGTCATCAAGGTCGAGCGCCCCGGCGAGGGTGACGATGTCCGTCACGTCGGCCCGCCCTGGCTGATCGACTTTAACGGCAAGGAAACGCGGGAATCGACATATTTCCAGGCGGCGAACCGCAACAAGCGGTCGATCGCGGTTAACTTCCAGACCGAGGAAGGCGCCGCTTTGCTTCGCGAACTTGCGGGAAAGGCCGACATCTTCGTGGAGAATTTTCGGCCCAATACGCTGGCGAAATACGGCCTCGATTACCAGTCGTTGAAACAGTCGAATCCTGGATTGATCTATTGCTCGGTCAGCGGCTTCGGCCAGACCGGACCCTATTCGACACGCAGCGGATACGACTTCCTCATGCAGGCTATGTCGGGACTGATGAGCGTGACCGGGGAACCTGACGGCCCGCCGATGCGGGTGGGCGTTCCGATCGCCGATATCCTCGCGGGCAAGGACGCAGTGATCGGTATCCTGCTGGCTTTGCGCCACCGCGACCAGACGGGGCAAGGGCAGTACATCGACATCTCGCTGTTCGAGTCCCAGGTGGCAGCAATGGCGAACACCTTCACCGCCTGGTTCAACGGCCGATTCGAGATGCCGCGTACTGCCAACGATCACCCGAGCGCCTCGCCCTACGGGGTCTATCGGACGGCGGACGGTTATCTGCTCATCGCCACCTTCAACAACCGCGAGTTCGCTCGACTGGCAACGGCAGTGGGCCGGCCCGACTGGATGGAAAACCCCGACTACAATAGCATGGGTGCGCGGGTCGCGCATCGCAGCGAGCTTGCCTCGGCGCTGACTGAAATCCTGGTCCAGAACAGCCGAGAGTACTGGATCAACCTGCTCAACCCCGCCGGGGTTTCCTGTGGTCCCATCAATCGGATGGCCGATCTTGAACGGGATCCGCATTTCATCGCGCGCGGAATCGAGGTGAAGCTGCCGCATGCGCTGTCAGGCGAGATCGCGGTCGCTGCCAGCCCCATCAGATGTTCGGAATCGCCTGCGGAATATCGGTTGGGGCCACCGGTCATCGGCCAGCACACAGCAGAAGTCCTGAACGAAGTGCTTGGGATGGACGAGAGTGCGGTCAAGCAGCTCGCCGAGAAGGGCGTGCTATGAGCGTGACCGAGGGCGTTGCAATGCTTCCGCCTGCGGCGTTTAAGCTTCGCCAGGAGGTGAGGGAATTCCTGGCCGGCTATGCGCAGGACTGGACGACCTTCGACCGGGCTCATTCGTGGGCGGGTGTCGATCGGGAATTCAGCCGGGCGGTCGGCAAGCGCGGCTGGATCGGAATGACCTGGCCCGTGCCGTGGGGTGCCGGCCGAAGTGCGTTCGAGCGCTTCGTCCTGCAGGAGGAAATGCTTGCGGCGGGCGCACCGGTAGGGCTCCATTGGATCGCCGATCGCCAAAGCGGCCCGCTCATTCTGAAAGTCGGCACGCCCGAGCAGCAGCAGCGTTATCTGCCCGGCATCGCCAGCGGCGACATCTCGTTCTGCATCGGCATGAGCGAACCCAACGCCGGTTCGGACCTGGCCTCGCTCGAATCCCGCGCAGATCGTGACACCGGAGGCTGGCGTCTGAACGGCACCAAGTTGTGGACCACCAACGCTCAGTATTGCCAGGTAATGATCGGCCTGTTCCGCACGCAGGGTCCGGCGCGTGAAATGCGCCAGGGCGGGTTGACCCAGTTCCTGATCGAACTGGACTGCCCCGGCATCGAGGTGAGGCCAATCGCCGATCTCAACGGCGAATCGCACTTCAACGAAGTCGTGTTCAACGACGTCTTTGTGCCCGACGAGCGCGTGCTCGGCACCGTGGGGCAGGGCTGGGCGCAGGTGACGTCGGAGCTGGCGCTCGAGCGCAGCGGATCGGAGCGGTTCCTCAGCGCATTCCCGCTGGTCGCGGCAGCGGCTGCGAAGTTCGCGGAGATACCGGAGGCCAGAGTGGAAAGCGCGGATCTGGCGACGCTGGGCGCGCTGATCGCGGAAACGGCGGTGCTGCGCTCTTTGTCGTTGATGGTTGCGGGCAAGCTCGAGCGCAACGAGGATACGTCCTATCTTGCGGTCATCACCAAGGATCTCGGCGCCGAGCTCGAGCAGCGCACGGCGCCTGCGGTGAGGAGCCTGTTTGACATGCCGGCAGCGGACTTGCGGAAGGCTATCGAACATACCATCCGGGCAGCTCCGACCTTCTCGCTGCGCGGGGGCGCGCGCGAGATCCTGCGCGGCATCACTGCCCGCTCTTTGGGAGTGCGGTGACCATGTCGGTTTCCGATATCCTCCTCGAGCAGGTCGTCCGCCTCCATGCCGATGGGCAGAACCGGCGGCGCGATGAAACCGAGGAATGCGATCCGGTGCTGTGGGCCAAGGCCGAGGAACTGGGCCTGCCACTGGCGATGTGCCCGGAAGCCGTTGGCGGCTTCGAACTGAAATGGTCCGAGCTATTCGACGTGCTCGCTCATTCGGCGTCATGCGGTGAACCTGCCCCGCTGGGCGATACGCTGGTTGCCAATGCCCTGCTCTGCGCGGCAGGCCAGGCACCTGCCCAGGGACCGGTGTTCCTGAGCTTGCCTTCGGGATTTGCGGGAGGCGAGCCAGGGCTCAACCTTCCGGCCGATGCCCGTGTCCTCACCGCCAGCGGCGCGGCGATTGCCCTAGCTTCCCCGGCTGGCAACGCTGACCGTGCAATCGCCGGGAGGCCGCCGCAAGAGGATCAGCTGATCCTTGCCGGAGCCTTGCTGCGCGTTGTGCAGATCGCAGGAGCGTTGCAGGGCGCGCTCGATCTTTCGGTCCGCTACGCACAGGAGCGCAGCCAGTTCGGCCGGCCGCTTGCGAAGTTCCAGGCGGTGCAGCACATGCTGGCCCAACTTGCCAGTGAAGCGGTGGCGACTGCGGCTGCAGCGCGGATGGCCTGCGCCAGGATGGACGACGGGGATGGCTCGTTGGCTGTCGCCATCGCCAAGTTGCGGGCGGGCCGTGCGGTGGAGAAGGGCGCGATGTTGGCGCATCAGATCCACGGGGCGATCGGGGTAACCCTGGAATACCCGCTGGCCCGCCTCAGCCGCAACATGTGGCGTTGGAGCGAGGATTTCGGCGGCCAACGCCACTGGGCAGTGGCTGTCGGTCGCGTTGGACTGGAACTAGGCGCCTGGGAAACGGTCATCGCCGCCAGCGACCCGATAGGAGCCAGTGACAATGGGTGATGGCCCGCTTCATCGCGAGATTGGCGCGGCGTCAGGGCAGCGCATACCAGAATTCTGCAAGCGGTGAGATGTCATGAAGGATTATGATGCATTGATGGGCATGGCGCCGGTGGTGATGGAGCAATCCTACACCAGCCTGGACAGCTGCCTTTATGCACTGAGCGTGGGCTGCGGCATGGATCTGGCCGATGACTGGATGCGGCGCTATCTGGGGCCGCTGCCGCCTGCGCTGACCTTGCCCGCCCTCGCGACGGTGCTGGCAGCGCCCCGTCTCCATGCCCTGGGGCTGGGCCTGACACTGTCCGGCCTCTTGCACGGCAGCCAGGGCCTCGTGGTCCATGCACCGCTGCCGACGGAAGGCAAGGTGCGCAGTCAATCGAGGGTGGAGAGCATTTTCGACAGAGGGGAGGGGCGTGGCTGCCTGCTCAACATGGCCCGCGAACTCCATGACGCGGAGTCGGGGACGCACTACGCCTCGCTGTCGATGACTGTCATTTGCCGGTTGGACCAGGTTGTGGGCGCGCCGCCGGCCGAAAAGCCCGCGGCCAACCCGATTCCCGACCGCGCGCCCGACCTCGTCGTCGAAGTGCCGACTTCGCCGCAGGCAGCTCAGCTGTTCGCACTTACGGGTGACCAGAACCCACTGCACATGCTTCCTGAAGTCGCGACCAAGGCAGGCTTTCCGGCACCGATCCTGCACGGCATGGCCACTTACGGCATTTGCGCCGCCTTTGCCGAGAAGGCGCTATGCGAGGCACCGGGGACTTCCGCCACCCGCAGGCTCGGGGCAATTTCCGGCAGGTTTAGCGCGCCGGTCTTCCCCGGCGAGACCTTGGAACTGGCGCTTTGGAACGAGGCATCGGGCGCGCGCATCGAAGCCCGCATCCCTGCCCGTGGCGTGCTAGTCTTTGCCGAAGGCCAGATAGCGATCGAGAAGGCGTTCTAAGTATGGACCTGAACCTCTCTCCTGCTGACATCGCGTTCCGCGACATGATCCGCGCTGAAATCCCGCCGATGGTGCCCGATGACATCAAGGAGCGCGTTGAGAACCTCCAACACCTGAGGAAAGAGGACTATCTGCGCTGGCAGGCGCTGCTTGACGAGCGCGGTTGGGCCACACCCGCCTGGCCAGCCGAGTTCGGCGGCCCCGGCTGGTCCCCGATGCAGCGCGTCCTATTCGAGGAAGCGTGCTTCATGGCCGGCGCGCCGCGCCAGATTCCGCATATCAACATGATCGGCCCGGTCCTCCAGACCTTCGGTACCGACGAGCAGAAGCGCCGCTACCTCCCCGGCATTCCTACCCTGCGCGACTGGTGGTGCCAGGGCTATTCCGAGCCGGGGTCCGGGTCCGACCTGGCTTCGCTGCGCACCAAGGCGGTGCGCGATGGAGACCGGTACATCATCAACGGGCAGAAGATCTGGACGACCTGGGCGCATTGGTCGAATTACATGTTCTGCCTAGTGCGCACCTCCGACAGCGGTCGCCCGCAGGAAGGGATTACCTTCCTGCTCCTTGAGATGGACACTCCGGGCATCACTGTCCGCCCGATCCATTCGCTCGACGGTGCGCACGACGTCAACGAGGTGTTCCTTGAGGATGTAGCGGTTCCGATCGAGAACGTCGTGCTTGGCGAGAACCAGGGCTGGACCGTCGCCAAGTTTCTGCTGAATGCCGAGCGCACGGAAATCGCGGGACTCGGCCAGTCAAAGCGGCTTCTCCAGTTCGCGCAGCGGCTGGCCGAGCGTCTCTCCGAAAGCGGCGTTTCGTCAGCTCGGCTCGACGCATTTCGCTCGCAGATCGCCCGTATCAAGATCGATCTCAGGGCGCACGAGTGGACGCTCATGCGGGTGATTGCAGCCGCGCCTGATGACCCCAATGCACCTTCCGCATCCATCCTCAAGCTCTGCGGCACGGACCTGCTGGAGCGCCTATCCACGCTGCTCATGGACATGGGTGGGCCAGTCGGCCTCACGTACGATGAGGAGGCGCGGAATGGCCGCGCTGAGGGCACGCCGCCCTACGGCCACATGCTGAACGGTACCAGCGCCACCTATCTTGAATTTCGCAAATCGGGGCTGGTCGGCGGCACCACGGAAATCCAGAAAAATCTGATCTATCGCGAATCTGTCAGCCGGTGGGGTGCACAATGAAATTCGACCTCTCCGAGGATCAGCGCGCACTCGTCGAGACGGTAGAGAAATTCGCGCGGAGCGCCGCCGCCAGGCGACTGGTCACCAAACCGGCTGAGGTCGCCACGACGGCCGTTATCGCACGTTGGGAGCAGATGGCGGAGCTTGGCCTTGCTGGCCTCGTCATTGCTGAGGCCAGCGGTGGCATCGAGCTAGGCGCGGTCGAGGCGATGCTGGTCAGCGAGGCGCTCGGCCACTCACTGGCGCAGGAACCTTTCGTGACGGCTGCCGTGGTGGCACCGATGTTGCTGCGGCTTAGCGCCTCCGATGCCTTGAGAGCAAAGTATCTTCCGGCAATGGGTGATGGAAGCGTAAGGATCGCGCTCGCATGCGACGAGTCCGTGCATGACTTCAACCTGGAGTCGGTCGAGACCCGCGTCGAGGATCGGAACGGTCTGTTGGTGGCGACGGGCGCCAAGGAGATTGTTGTCGACGGTGCGATGGCAACGCACTTTGCCGTGACTGCCCGGTCGGACAAGGATGGTCTGAACGTTTATTTGGTGTCTGCCGATCAACCCGGCGTGACAGTGGCTCCTCTGCGCAGCCTGGATGGTGGTTGGCTGGCGCGGGTCGTGCTGGAAGGGGCCGCGGTTGAAGGGCCGCTATTCGCATCGCCGTCGGGACTTGCGAGCCTCGAATCCGCGGTGGACCACGGTACGGTCGCGATCTGCGGCGAGGCGCTGGGCTTGATGGACCGTATGTTGGCGCTGACTGCCGGCTACCTCCAGACCCGCCACCAGTTCGGCAAGGCGATTGGCACGTTCCAGTCGCTTCAGCACCGCTTCGCTGAAATGGTGACTGCCACCGAGCAGGCACGCTCGGGGACGCTAATGGCTGCTGCGGCCTTGGCGAATGACGATCCGGACGCGCGCAAGGCCGATGTTTCGGCTGCAAAGGCGCTCGTCTGCCGGCATGGGCGAGCCGTGCTTGAGGGCGCTATCCAGCTGCACGGCGGCATCGGTATCACCGACGAATATGAGCTGAGCCGCTACGTGCGCCGGATGATCGAAATCGAAAAGACGTGGGGAGACGAGCTCTATCACGAAGCCAGGTTCGCGAGGCTGACGGGATCTCGCTGACGACCCGTCCTTCCGAGCGGCGAACGCGTCAGGGCCTGATCGGCACCGGCAAAGTGGCCATGTAGCGGCGATAGCAAGAAAGTGGGATGGATGATCAGTCTCGAAGGCAAGACCGCGATAATCACCGGAGCCGCGCGCGGCCAGGGCGCTGCCACCGCCACCTTGTTTGCCGCTTCAGGCGCGCGCGTATTCCTGACCGATGTCCTCACCGAGGAAGGCGAGGGAATTGCGGCCGGAATCGGCAAGGCTGCCACCTTCCGACGGCTTGACGTAGCCAGCCAGCAGAACTGGGCAGATCTGGTCAGTGAAGTGGAGCAGATTGCGGGCAAGGTCGACATCCTCGTCAATAACGCCGCGCTTGCAGATTCTACGCCATTCCTCGAACTTTCACCCAACAGGGTGGACCAGGTGATGACGGTCAACCTGAAAGGTTGCATCCTGGGAATGCAGGCAGTCCTTCCGGGGATGATCGACCGCGGCAGCGGCTCAATCATCAACATCTCATCGATCAACGGTCTGCGCGGAACGGGCGGGACCGCTGCCTACGATGCCACCAAATGGGGTGTGCGCGGGCTGTCGAAGTCTGTCGCGCTGGAATTTGCCGACCGCGGGATCAGGGTAAATTCCGTCCATCCCGGCGCGATCGATACGCCGATGCTCAACCCCGGTGGGGGCGACATGTCGGGCCTCGCCAAGAGCTTCAGGGTACCAATGGGGAGAGTCGGGGAGCCCACCGAGGTTGCCTATGCTTCCCTCTTCCTCGCCAGCGACGCCGCATCCTACATTTCAGGAGCCGAACTCGCCGTCGACGGGGCGTGGTCTGCCGGCGTTGTTTTGGGAAGGATCGCCGATCACCGCTGAAATCGGCGAAACCGCACCGCTGGTCACGCTGCGCTGGACCTGGCTCATGTTGCGGTCCAGTTCGGCTTGCGCTTTTCCCTGAACGCAGCCTCGCCCTCCTTGGCGTCGTTCATCTTCCTGACGCGGTTGAACCACTCCATCGACAGTTGATAGACCGCCTCATTGGCGGCAGCTGGCTCAACCGCCGCGCGGGCCACGGACTTGGTGGCCCTGATCGACCACGGCGCGCCGGCAATGATAGCCTCTGCATAGCGATTGGCGACTTCCATGCAGGTGCCCTGCGGGGCGATGTCGCTGACCAGCCCCCAGCGTTGGGCCTCGTGCGTGTCCATTATTTCCCCGGTAAGCAGATAACGCATGGCCATGTGCCAGGGCATGCGCAGCGGCAGCAGGCTGGCACCTCCGCCCAGTGCGGCATATCCCACGAGGGCTTCCGGGAGGCCGAATCTTGCGGTTTCATCGGCGACGACCAGGTCGCACGCCAGCACGATTTCCCAGCCGCCACCCACGGCAAGTCCGTTGACTGCGGCGATAATCGGCTTGTCCATGGTTTGCCGGTGGGCCAGGCCGCCCCATCCGGTGTCGGGCAAGGGAGTCGAGAAATCGTCGGCGAGGTCGTGGCCGGCGCAAAAAGCACGCCCGGTGCCGGTGATGATGGCAACGCGCAGGGTGTCGTCCGCCTCGTACATGTCCCAGATTTCCGACAGCTCGTGACAGTCGGACGAGGTCAGGGCGTTCAGACGCTCGGGCGCGTTCAGAGTGATGGTCAGGACCTGACCGGTACGTTTCGATTCGATCATCGCCTCTGCCCTTCGCATCCAAGACCCACCGCCACGGTTTCGCGGGCGCAGCGTCTGCTTGCGCCATTCCGCCTGTGACTGCAGCCGCTTGTCAATCCTGAAGGATGATCGGGATCAAACGGAGCGGAATTCGACGTGAATGTGGCAACTGCGATCGGCACTTGTTCGCCTGTTCGCATTCAAGGCATGAACCCGGCAGGCGAACTCAGTCATGCACGAGGTGTGGGATGGCGGCAGGCGACGCAGGCGGCGCAAATGCGCGGATCGGTTTCATAGGATTGGGTGACATCGGTCTACCGATGGCGATGCGCCTGCACGAGTGCGGGCACGACCTGATGGTCTGGAACCGCACAGCCAGCCGATCGAAAATGCTCGCCGAGCAAGGCGTCGCGATCGCCGGAACGGCTGCCGAACTTGCCGAAGCCTGCGAGATCCTGTGCCTGTGTCTCCTCAATGCAGATGCGATTGAGGCGGTGGTATTCGGCCCGGATGGGATTGCCGAAGCCAAGCCGGCACCGCGCCTCGTGATCGATCATTCGACAATTTCGCCCCGGAACACGATCGACTTTGCCGAGAGACTCGAAGCGCGGAACGGTGCCGCGTGGCTTGATGCACCGGTTTCGGGCGGCCCGGCGGGCGCACGGGCCGGTTCGCTGGCGGTCATGGCGGGAGGGCGGGCAGCCGATTTCGAAGTCGCGGCGCCCGTGTTGCAAAGCCTGGGGCGGCGGGTCACGCATGTCGGCGGTCTGGGGATGGGACAGACTGCCAAGGCCTGCAATCAGATCATCGGTTTCACGATCGTGGCGGCGATCGGAGAGGGGTTCGCCTGTGCGCGGTCAGCCGGGCTGCCCCCTGCCGAGCTGGCTGAGATCATGGCGGGCGGCCTCGGCGATTCGGCCGCACTGGCAGAGTTTCGGCGTGCCTCTGCAGTCGGCGAGACTGGCGGCATCAAGGGCCTGATCGAGGCATATATCGATTTCGCCGGTGGCCATGTCCGGCCAGACTACGCTGGCAAACTGGACATTCTGCACAAAGATATCGGGATCGCCAGGGAGATAGCTGGTGAAGTGGCCCCGCGATTGCGGCTGCTGGATCAGGTGGAAGCAATGGCGCGAAGCCTCAATTACCAGTAGAGGATAAGTCATAGGTGACCGGGCTGGCTGGCTGTATCCGCTACACTCCCGCTCGCCTTTGGATGTCGCTGCACGGCTTTGTCGCTGGCAGGCAGGTTTGACGCCGCCGCGCCTGACGGATACTACAACGTCACCTCTGCCTTCCTCGATGTCCTCAAGAGAACGCAGGGCGCGATCGTCAACATATCGTSGATTGCTGGCCTCGGCAGCGGATTCAGTAATGCAGGCTACGGCAGTCAAAAGGTGGCGTGGAGTCGTTCACCCAAGCCTTGTGCCGCGAGCTCGCGCGGGCGATTAACGAGCATGTGTTAAAGACTTTATTCTAGTTTTGTCCCGTGTTCGTCCCTTGCGATTCCTCTTATTACGATCAAGGATCAATGAAGTGAAGGTCCGGGCGTTCGACCGCGTCGATCGAACCGGGAAGGACTTCGCCAAGGTCGGGAACCGTAAGTAGATCCGACCGGCAAAACGGTTTGGGAGGGGATTAAAATGAAAAACGAACTTCGCTTAGTGAGCTTTGCCGCGCTGGCGTGGGCCAGCCTTAGCACTCCAGCGCTTGCAGCGGACGAATCTGCCGCGGATCAAGGTCGGGCCGCGTCCTCAGAGGCTGTGGGAACTGTTGACGATATCATCGTGACCGCGCGACGGCGCGATGAGACCTCGCTGGAAACACCGGTCGTTCTCACCGCGTTCTCCGGCGAGAAGCTTGCCCGCTTCGGTGTCACGAGCATCGTCGATGTCGCTAAGCTGACCCCGCAACTGGTCATCTCGCCCGCGACCGGTCCCTATGGCGGTAACCTCACCTTGCGTGGGGTCGCGAGTCCGACAAGCAACCCGGCCACGGAACCGGCGGTGACCATCAATATCGACGGTATACCCATCAGTTTTGGCGGTGTTGTGCGCATGGCGACGATCGACCTGGGCCAGGTCGAAGTTCTGAAGGGGCCCCAGGCGCTGTTCTTCGGCAAGAATTCGAGCGGCGGCATTGTCTCGATGCACAGCGCAGAGCCGACCACGACGTTGCAAACCCAGTTTAGCGCTGGTTACGAATTCAAAGCCCATCAGATTGACCTGGATGGCTATGTTTCGGGGCCCTTGTCGGACAGCCTTACAGCACGCGTAGCCGGTCGTTTCTCGCGACAGAGAGGATATTTCACCAACGTAGCTCCCAATGCCGCCTTCTCTCATGCGCCGGGAACCGATGAAGAGGGCGGTCGCATCAGCCTGAATTGGGTTCCCACCGACCGGCTGACAGTCAAGTTGCGCGGGACTTATGATCATGTGTCGGACAACGGCAGCTATTCGACCAGCCAGAAGTTCGCCTGCCCCCAGGGCGTCTCCAAGGGCTTGGCCGCAGTGCCGGGTACCGACGACTGCATTGCCAACGATACCGTCGTTTTCGCGCCGTTTCCCGCAGCCGCGGCCGCCGCATTGACGGGAAACCCCCGGTTCAATTCGGACGCCAACTACCTTCGGGTGCGGCAGGCGCTGCTCGTATCCGACATCTCCTACGCGCTCTCGGATTACCTGACCTTGAGTTCGCTCTCGGGCTATTTCCACCTACGCCAACATGTTCTCGACTCGCAGACCAGTGGAGGGCGCTTCTTCATCGGCGGCTATTACGATGTCGCCAAGGATACGTTTAGTCAGGAAGTCAGGCTGTCATTCAGCAACCCGGACTCCCCTGTCGACTTCATGATTGGTGGTTTTTATCAACACGACAAGTTTACCGACGAAGAGCAGCAAGTAATCAATATCGCCGCTCTCACCCCGCTTATCCCGAAATATCGCTTTCCGCTGAAATCGAAGTCCTACTCCGCGTTCGCGCAGCTTGGTTGGGACATCACCAACCAGTTGAACCTCTCGGCCGGCGTTCGTTATTCCGAGGACCACAAGCATCAGGGCGCGATCACCGTCGGCGGAGTGGCAAACCCCAAATTCGGTGTGCACGATCGTAAGTATGACAATTGGTCGCCAGAGGTGACTGCCTCTTTCAAACCGAACGAGGACCTTAACATATTTGGTTCTTACAAGCACGGTTACAAGTCCGGCTCGTACAACATTTCTGGCATCTCCTTCAGCGCCCTATTGGCAAATCCGGCCGTCACGCTGATCGACAACAGTTATAAGCCCGAAACCGTCCGTGGATTCGAAGGAGGGGTGAAGGCGCGCCTGTTCGATCGTCAACTGCGGGTGAACCTTTCCGCATACAGCTATCTCTACAAGGATCTGCAGCTTAGCCGCCTCGATCCGGTCACGATTGCACTTTCGATCCTCAATGCATCGTCGGCGCGCGTGAAGGGCCTCGAAGGCGATTTCAACTTCAACCCTCAGGCGGTCCCGGGCCTGAATTTGTACGGCGCATTCGGATATAATACATCGCGCTACGCCTCGTCGTTCGTTGCTCCATGCTACGTCGGCCAGACAATCGCCAACGGGTGCGCCATCGATGGCCCTGACGCAGGGACGGTTCCCGACCTTCAGGAGTTCAAGGGACGCACCCTCCCGCGCGCTCCGAAATTCAGTGCCAGCCTGGGCTCGACATACTCGCTCCCCGTTTCAGACGACCTCAAGCTGACATTGAACGCCAATGCGATCTACACGTCCAGTTCGTTCCTTTCCCAGGAACTGAACCCGATCGGGAAGGCCCCCAGAAGGGTTCTCGTCGATGCGGGGGTGGCGGTCGGCTCGCAATCCGGGAGCTATGAGCTTGCATTCATCGGCAGAAACCTGACCGACCGGCACTATGCGTTCAGCGGTTTCCAGTCGCCAAGCACAGGAGGGGGCACGGGCACTACTGCAGGCACGCTGCCGGATTTCGAAGGTCCCATTTCTCGCGGTCGCGAATTTTGGCTGCGGCTGACCATCCGACCCGAAAAGTTTTAATCTAGATAGGTTGAAAGCCGGCCCCTATGTCCAACTGATGTAGGGGCCAAACACTTAAGACAAACCTCGGCTCGCCAACCGAAAAGCAGGAGCCGAAGCAGATGCCGTCGTCCGGACAAGGTTCCGGAGACGGCAGGCAGTCAATGGCTGCGCGCGCCGACCGACCTTGACGAACCGAGCGAGATGCCCCTGATAGGAGTGATGGACAAGCAACCACAAATGCCGGGTGCGCTCCATCACTCCGAGGAAGTCTTGGTCATCGGAGCAGGTGCACTGGGTGGTTTTCTTGCGGCGCAATTGGCAGGCAGTGGGCAACGGGTTTCCGTTGTGGCCCGCGGGCAGCGGCGAGCGGATATCGAACAGCACGGCATTCTGCTCGATATGGACAATCAGCGACGCGTAGTCCGGATCAACTGCCATAGCAGTACGGCCAAGGCGCAGACTGCGGGTCTCGTCATCATCGCCACGAAAAGCGCAAGCCTTGGCGAGGTGCTTGCTGAACTTGGAAGCTGGCACAGGCCTGCACGTGCGGTGCTGACCTTGCAGAATGGGGTCGACGCACCCGACCATGTCGCCCTGGGGTTGCCCACCGCCAGGGTGCTGGCCGGTAGAGTGCATGGGTTCTTCGTCCTGGTCGATGGTGTCGTCGTACACACCGGGGTGCCGCCTGAAATCGCTTTTGGCCCATGGCGCTCAGCCGACAATACAGATGCCGACCTCTTGGCCGCCAGGTTTGCGGCAGCCGGCATCCCGTTTTCCCGGCCGTCCGACATTGCGGCGACCCTATGGGAGAAATTCCTGCTCGCATCCACGATTGGGGGTGTAGGCGCAGCGCTCGGGATCCCGGTCGGCCGCTTGCGTGAATCGCTGGAAAGTTGGTCGCTGCTTGGTGGAGCCATGCAGGAAATCCATGAGCTGGCGGTCGCGCGCGGTGTGCAACTCCCGGAAGGCTGCGTGGCCAGCACACTCGATTTCGTCGCCGGCTTCCCACAAGAGGCGACGAGTTCACTGCAACGGGATTTGCTGGAACGGCGCGAATCTGAGTTCGCCGTGCTCACCGGTGCGGTTGTGCGTATGGGGCGTGAGTTGGGTTTGCACCAACCGGTCCATGACCGAATTTTGGACCTGCTCACCCAGAACGGCTTGCTCAAGCCAGAGCTTGTCAGTCCGGAGTCCCGAATGCTGCCTGCTCGATGGTCCGGGCCGCTGCGCGTAACCCGTCCAGGATAGTACCGAGCCCTTCGGATGGGTCTGCGGAACTTGCACGGGATACGGAAATGGCGGCATGGACCTGGCCGTCCGGGGCCTGGATAGGAACTGCCACGCAGACTAACCCGTCGGCGATCTCACCCTCGTCGGTTGCGTAGCCTCTGGCCCGGACCCGTTCCAACTCATTCTCCAGTTGGCATGGATCGGTTATCGTGCGGCTCGTCAGCGCCACGAACGGTCCCCCGGCGAGGTAGGCCCGGCGCTGGGCTTCGGGCAGGTGGGCAAGCAGGACTTTGCCGATTCCCGAGCAATAAGCTTCGAGCTGCATTCCCACTTGCGTGAACAAGGAACCCGCCCCCTCTCCGGTCTTGATCCGGTAAGTAACCATCTCGTTTTCGAACGTGCCCAATTGCACAACGCAGCCAGTCGCTACCGCCAGTTCGTGCAGCTGCGATGCCGCGATGTTGACGATCACCTGGCGCACGTCCAGTCGATGCACAAGGCCGAGCAGCCGTGGCCCGGGAATGTAGCGCCCACGATCCGACACGCCCAGGTATCCGGCCGCGACGAGCGAAACCACCTGTCGGTGCGCAGTAGCTGGAGGAACACTGTTGGCACGCGCAAGAGCGGCTATGCTCGATTGTCCCCCATCGGCAATCACGGCTTCAAGCAGCGCAAGCGTACGGCCAAGCGCCGCGATCGGAGGCGTACCTTTTCTCACCATGCGAGATGATGATGCAGGGCCAAGCTATATTCAAGCCCTAGGTGAAGCTATTGTGTCCTTGATGAAAATAGAGAGGATGTGGCGATGACAGTCCCTGACCATGCAGAGTTGGCGCGGCGCCTGCGCGACGCCTACACCGGGGGCGCTGTCCCGCCGATGCGCGATGGCCTGGAGCCGACCGATGCCATCGGCGCCTATGCCGTGCAGACGATCAATACCCGGTTCTGGGAAGCCCAGGGCCGGCGCATCGTCGGTCGCAAGGCCGGGCTGACGGCGAAGGCGGTGCAGGCTCAGCTCGGCGTTGACCAGCCTGACTTCGGCGTGCTGTTCGACGACATGCGCGTGGCTGACCGCGGCACGCTATCGCCCGCCCACTGCCTCCAGCCCAAGGCCGAAGCCGAAATCGCATTCGTCCTCGCGGCTGACCTGCCTTCGCCCGACACCACAGTGGAACAGGTCGCCGCTGCTGTCGGCACCGTCCATGCCGCCATCGAGATTGTCGACAGCCGCATTGCCGACTGGAAGATCACTTTTGCCGATACCGTGGCCGACAACGGCTCTTCGGCATTCTTCGTGCTTGCCGATCAAGGTCTGCCGCTTGACGGGCTGGACCTCGCCGGTGCCGCGATGGTGATGCGCTACAATGGTAAGGAGGTCTCCACCGGCATCGGCGCTGCGGCGCTTGGCCATCCGCTCAATGCCGCCGCGTGGCTGGCGCGGACGCTGGCGACCCGCGGTGAGCCGCTGCGGGCGGGTGACATCCTGCTCGCCGGGGCGCTCGGCCCGATGGTCGCGCTCACCCCGGGCGACCGGGTCGATATCGAGGTCGCGGGCATCGGCGCCTGCAGTTTCACTTACGCGTAAAGGTTGATCGACATGGGCAAGACCAAAGTGGCGATCATCGGTTCGGGCAACATCGGCACCGATCTGATGATCAAGATCATGCGGCTTTCGCAGCGGCTCGAAATCGGCGCCTTCGTCGGCATCGATCCCGAAAGCGATGGGTTGAAACGCGCCGCCCGGATGGGCGTGCCGATCACCGCTGAAGGTATCGATGGCCTCTTGGTAATGCCCGAGTTCGCCGACATCGGCATCGTGTTCGACGCCACGTCAGCCGGCGCGCACAAGCGCAACAGCGAGCTGGTGCTGGCCGCCGGCAAGCGGATGATCGACCTTACCCCGGCTGCGATCGGCCCGTTCACCATTCCCCCGGTCAACGGTGACGCCAATCTCGATGCCGCCAACGTCAACATGGTGACCTGCGGCGGGCAGGCGACGATCCCGATCGTTGCCGCGGTCAACCGTGTCGCCAAGGTCCACTACGGTGAGATCGTCGCCTCGATCTCATCGAAGAGTGCTGGCCCTGGCACCCGCGCCAATATCGACGAGTTCACCGAAACCACGAGTCAGGCGATCGTCGACGTCGGCGGCGCCACGCGCGGCAAGGCGATCATCATCCTCAACCCAGCCGAACCGCCATTGATAATGCGCGATACCGTCTACTGCCTCTGCGAGAACGCCGACCAGGATGCAATTCGCCAGTCGGTCGAGGCCATGGTCGCGGAAGTGCAGACCTACGTGCCCGGTTATCGGCTCAAGCAGGCGGTGCAGTTCGAGCATATCGGATCCAACCGCCCGCTGCGGATTCCGGAGATGGACGGTGAATATACCGGTCTCAAGGTCAGCGTGTTTCTCGAAGTGGAAGGTGCCGCGCACTACCTGCCTGCCTATGCCGGCAATCTTGATATAATGACCTCGGCCGCGCTGAAGACCGCCGAGAAGATCGCTGAAAGGATGGCGGCATGACATTCGATCCAACCAAGACCAAGCTCTACATCCAGGACGTCACCCTCCGCGACGGCATGCATGCCATCCGCCACCAATATGGGCTTGACCACGTCAGGTCGATCGCCCGTGCACTCGACCAGGCGAAGGTCGATGCCATCGAGGTTGCGCATGGCGACGGCCTGCAGGGATCGAGCTTCAACTACGGCTTTGGCGCCTATACCGACTGGGACTGGATCGGCGCAGTCGCCGAAGTGCTTGAGCACAGCGTCCTGACCACGCTGCTGCTGCCCGGAATTGGCACGGTGCACGACCTGAAGCACGCCTGCGACATGGGCGTGAAGTCAGTCCGCATCGCCACTCACTGTACCGAGGCCGACGTCTCCAGGCAGCATATCGAAGCCGCCCGCAACCTCGGCATGGACGTCTCCGGCTTCCTGATGATGAGCCACATGACCAGCCCCGAGGCGCTGGCAAGCCAAGCGCTGCTGATGGAAAGCTACGGCGCGCACTGTGTCTATGTCACCGACAGTGGCGGTGCCATGAACATGGACGAGTACGCCGCCCGTCTCCAGGCCTATGACCGAGTGCTCAAGCCGGAAACGCAGCGCGGGGTCCACGCCCACCATAACCTCAGCCTTGGCGTGGCCAACTCGATTGTCGCGGTGCAGAACGGTGCGGTCCGCGTCGATGCAAGCCTTGCCGGCATGGGTGCCGGTGCCGGCAACGCGCCGCTCGAAGTGTTCATTGCCGCCGCCGACCGCATGGGCTGGAATCACGGCTGTGACCTCTATGCATTGATGGATGCCGCTGAAGAGATCGTCCGTCCGCTGCAGGATCGTCCGGTGCGCGTCGACCGCGAAACGCTGACACTGGGCTACGCCGGGGTCTACTCCAGCTTCCTTCGCCATGCGGAAAAGGCGAGCGCCGACTACGGCGTCGACACCCGCACCATTCTTGTCGAAGCGGGCAAGCGCAAGATGGTTGGCGGACAGGAGGACATGATCGTCGATATTGCTCTCGACATAGCTAGAAGCTGAGAGCGTGCGGCAGGTCGATACTTTCGGTGGTCGCGTCCGTCACGATAGAGCTCACGCCCGCGACTGATATTGAGCTTGGCCTGGTCCTCAAGACCGGGTTGGTTGAACTCGCTGACGGTGATCGCGCCACACTCTACGGCGCGTTCCTTGGCGTCCCCGACGCTGCCGACCGAAGGCTCGATCCCGGCTTCGGCGAGGCGCTCGGTATATTTGGTCGAGATATTAGGTACCGCGGTCTGAGCGTCCGGCATCGCGAAAATGAAAATCCCCATTCTCGCTTTCCTAGCTGATCGCCAACCGCGCTCGCCGCGATCCATGTCGCCCTTTATTCTGTGTGTACAGGAAGGTAAGCTACGACATGAGCGAGCAAGCCTTCAAAATCGAAACCGACCTTAGCCGCAACTATCTACGGCTGACGTACACCGGTTTCCTGGCAGTTACCCAGCTCGCTCCCCTGGAGCGCGAGGTGGACGCAGCGTTCGCGAGCCTTATAGCAGCCGGACACCCACGGGGCAGCCACCGCACCATGGTCGATCTCATCAATGCAGGAGTGCAGTCACAGGAAGTTGCGGTTTGCTTGCAAAGGCTCGCCGCGCGGGTGCGCGCACTGTCGCGTCGTGTCGCAATCCTTATGCCGAATTCGAAGCTGACTGCCTTGCAGATCAAACGCGCTGTTCCCGAGGATGCCGAGGCCACCTTTCACGATGAGAAGGATGCATTAACTTGGCTGTTCGATGGCGATGGCGCATCGGCATAATTCGCATTTGGGAATGTTGCCATGACCTGCGCCGAATGCGATGGCGGATTGGGGTTTGCTTCGCGGAATTAGGGTCACAGCTCGTCCAACAGGCCGCCGCGCCGATATAGTCGCTGAGCTGACCTGCGGTCATGAAGAAGCTCAAGGGTCGGCCGTTTGCATCGGTGACAGCATGAAACGTGGTGTTCATGCCGCCCTTGGTGCGACCAGCTAGCGCAGAACCCCATCCGATTCCGCGCTGGATATCTGTGGGGCGGGGACGGGGGGTACATCTGCCATGATCGGCTGCCTTCGCCTGATCGACGAAATGGCCCGGTGCGGTGAGACCGGTTCGGTGGTCAGCCTCTTCTGCGACGCGGGCGACGATACGCCTCGACCTGCTACAATCCGGAATGGCTGACCGATCGGGGCTTGAGGATCGCAGAAGGGGCCTCGCTCCTGCAAGCCTATCTGCCACTCCCGACCGGTGCGGAACGTCGCCAGAAACAGCTTGTCCACGACTGAATACAACATTCTCTATCCATCTAGTTGACAAAAGATTGAGGTAAGTTAGATCGGCTCGTGCTGATGGACCTGCGAAAAGGAAGGTGAAGAAATGCGAATTGAAGGCTGTCACGAATCGCATGGCTTGTCATTTTCGCGCCGGAGATTTCTGCAGTCGGCATCGCTTACGGCCGGTGGAGGCGGCGTCCTGCTGGCCACGGAAGCGCTTGCTGCGCCGCAAGTCTCGTCTCCTGCCGGGTCAATGCCGAGCATCAATGCCGGAGCCGACTTCCTCGCGCACGCCAGAAGCGCTGCAGACTGGATACTTTCGGTCCGGACGAGCGACGAGTTCGGCGTCTTTTTCCCGCCCGATCCCGAAAAGCCCGCGCAGAAGGTCACCGTGACCGCGCCGGAGACGATTTACAGTGGGATGGCCGGCACCGTGCTTTTCCTTGCCGAACTTGCTCATGCCACCGGTGAAGAGCGCTATGCAGAAGCGGCCCGTGCCGGCGCCGAAAGATTGCTCGCGCGTTGGCCACAGCTGACGGATACCAAAATGGAGCCGGTGGACGTCCGCTGGAGCCTCAACATGGGCATCGCGGGCACTGGCATGGTGCTGTATCATGTCGGCAAGCTGCTGTCTGAACCTCGCTTTTCGGTAGCTCTTGGCGCGATCGCGGATCGCATTGTCAAAGCCGCCGATCACGCCGATCCAACAGGCACCTGGACCGAATATGCCGGCATTATCGCCGACAGCAGCACGATCCTGTATCTTCTCAACGTTGCCAGGTTACTGGGCCGGGAACGCTATCGGCAAACAGCCCGCAAGGCCGGCGACCGGCTGCTCGCGCTGGCACGGCGGGAAGGCAATGGAACGCTTTCCTGGCGTGGCCCGCAAAATCCGTCTGCGCCGGGCGTCTATTATCCGAATTTCGAGCTTGGAACGGCAGGCGTCGTCTTCACGTTGGCATCGCTGTTCGAGGAGACCGGCGATGGGCGGTTCCTGGACGCGGCGAAGCGCGGCGCCAGCCATCTGATGGATATCGCCGTCACGAATGGCACCGCGGCATTGGTGCCCTATGCACTGCCCGATCATGCCGACCTGTTCTATCTGGGATACTGCCATGGCCCGGCTGGTACGACGCGCGCGTTTTACAAGCTTCACGCACTGACCGGCAGTCGCGCGTACCTCGACTGGACCAACCGGCTGGCGCAAGGCATCATCGCAAGCGGCGCGCCGGAGCTCGACAGCCCCGGGCTATGGAACACGGTGAACCAGTGTTGCGGCGCAGCTTCCCACGTCGAACTGTTTCTCGGTCTGTGGGCTGCGTTTGGCAATCCTGAGCATCTCGCGTTCGCCCAACGGGCTGGGCGGATTCTGTCGAGCCGGGCAAGCAACCTCGATGGCAAGGGAAGCCGCTGGTATATCGCCTGGACCAGAGTGACCCCCGCAGTCGTCAACGCCGAAACCGGTTACATGATTGGCGCATCCGGAATCGGCTCGGCGTTGCTGCACCTTCAGCATGCTGTCGACGGGCGCTATTCGACGATCCCGCTGTTCGACAACCCGTTTCCGGCCACCAGTCGCACCTGACAACTGACGTCGTGAGAGAATCAACGAATGGTGATCGGTTGACATCATGATGATTGGCTTGGTGTTCGTCTTTCAAAAAATAGAAATCATCTAAGGGCGCAACTCATGAATATTGCGAGTGACAGGGGTATTTTCGTGCCGGCGTGGAAGCCCACTGATGGGATCTCGAAGCAATGGCGGTGGTATTTGATCATTCCGGTGAGTCTCGCGCTTTTTCCGGCATCTCACGCGTGGGCCGCCGATGCGCCCGGTGCCGGTACCCAGGCCGAACAAGTCGATGGCACGATCGTCGTTACCGCCCGCAAGCGGACCGAAAGCATTCAAAAGGTTCCGTCGAGCATTCGCGCCCTTGGTGCAGAGGAACTCACCAGGCTGGGCGCAAACAGCATCGAACAATATGCGGGGCAGGCTCCGGGCCTGTCCATTTCCGGCAATCGCGCCAACACCCAGTTGGTGATGCGCGGCGTATCCACCGGACCGGTGAATCAGGACCAGTCGGAAATTGGCGAGACCGTCGGCTACTATCTCGACGAGACGCCGATCGCCGTTCAGCGATTTACGCCCAATCTCGCGCTTTACGACCTCGAGCGTGTCGAGGTTCTGCGCGGTCCGCAGGGCACATTATATGGTGCGGGATCGATGGCGGGAGCAATCCGGCTAATTACGGCCAAGCCCGATACCGCCAGCGTCGAGGCCAGTGCGCGCGGACAGGTTGGCCAGGTCGATCGCGGCGGAACGAACGCATCAGTCGATGCGATGATCAACCTGCCGGTCGTCCAGGACATATTGGCGCTGCGCGCCGTCGGATTCTACCATCATATCGCTGGTTTCATCGACAATGTCGTTACCGGTGAGAGCAATGTGAACAGCGGAGCAACAAAAGGCGGACGGATGGCGCTACGCGCTACGCCAGATGAAAGCACCACGATAGACACGATGGCATTCTATCAGAAGACTACCTACGACGGCCGCACACTTTACACGAAAAGCGCAGGTTTTCTGAATACGAACGTGCCGTTCAATGAGCCTCAGCGTGACCGGAACCTGATCGTCTCGGCCACCTTGCGACACCAAATGAAGCCGTTCGACATGGTTCTTACCGGAGCCTATTTCGACAAGCGTTTGAACTATTCTTACGACGCCAGCCTGACCGGGGCATTCGTTCCCGGTGTCGGCGCGGCGTTTACGACACTGCCCTTGGCCACGCTGGACAGTGCTTCGCGACAAAAATCATACAACGCCGAACTGCGCTTCTCGTCGAAAGTTGATTCGGTGATCGAATGGACGATCGGCTCATTCTATGAGCGCAAGCGGAGCAATTTTGCCCAGCGTATTACAATTCCTGGTGTCGATGCACTGTCAGGCATAGACAACACCCTGTTCGGATCGGATGCGGATACTTTGCTGAAGAACGATATTGGGCTTAGACAGCGCCAGGTCGCCATTTTTGGTGAAGTGGTCTTGCCGGTTACCAGCAGGCTGAAGGCAACAGCCGGGGGACGGTATTTCGATTCTCGACAATCGTCCCATCTCGTTTTCGGAGGAATCTTCAGCGATCCTGGTACAACGAACTACCGTGCCAAGGAACACGGCTTCAATCCGAAGTTCAACCTCTCCTACGAGATCGATCCTGACCGACTGGTTTATGCTCAGGCCGCCAAAGGCTTCCGTCTTGGCGGAACCAGCGAACCCGTGCCTGTCTTCTGCAAGGGGGAACTGCCGAGCCTGGGGCTGACTGAGGCTGATATCAAGCCCACATACCGTTCCGACAGCCTGTGGAGCTATGAGGCGGGCGCCAAGACCGGATGGCTCGGAAGGGCGCTGACGGTCAACACCTCCTATTATCATATCGACTGGAAGAATCCGCAGCTTGCGCTGAAATTTCCCATCTGCGGATTCAATATTCTCGCCAATGGCGGTAAGCTGAAAGTGGATGGCGGCGAGGTTGAAATGATCGTCCGCCCCGCGCCAAGCCTGACCATCAAGGTTGGGCTCAGCTACAACAAAAGCCGGCTGGCCGAAGATGTCCAGCTCATCAATGCGCGGCGCGGAGATCGCGCGCCGTTCGTTCCGCCGTGGTCGATGAGCGGTTCGATCGATTATGAGCCGAGATTCAATGAAGGACTGAAGGGCCTCTTTTTCTTGGGTTATCAGGGAACGGACATCCGCAACACGCAGTTCAATACGACGCTTGGGTCGAACCGTCGGCTTCCCGCCTACGATCTGATAACGGCCCGCGCGGGCGTTTCCGCAGATCGTTGGGCATTGAATCTATTCGTTGAAAACGCCGGCAACTCGCACGGCATCACCGGCAGTTCATTCTACGGAAACTCGATCAACGCGCGCGAGCAGGTGGAGCCGGTTACGCCCAGGACAGTGGGTGTGGAATTGTCGGTGTACTACTGAGCCGGGAGTCCAGATGAACTTGCCGGTGATATTGGACGATGCCTGCGTCCGGGAACCGCAACGGAAAGTGGCCTCGCGGTCGCTTTCCGTTGTAGTCGCCACATATGTCTGTGCCTTCCTGAGCGGGCTCCTGGGAGAATCGGTCGCCTTGGCGGCTTTCCTTGCGGATATCATCAGGGAAAATGGCTGGAGCCGTGGCGAGGTCAGCGGCGGCGTCACTGCCCTGTTCCTTGGAATGGTCTGCCGGATCGGGTCCAGTTTTCCTTTTCTTGCCGTGATTTCCGGGTCGTCAGGTGATCTCCACCTGACGTGAATCATTCTAGAAACCGAAGTCGCTGAGGCCGGGATGATCGTCGGGCCGGCGCCCAAGCGGCCACCTGAACCTGCGCTGCTCTTCGGCGATGGGGTGCTCGTTGATGCTGGCATGACGCTCCCGCATCAGTCCATCCCCGGCAAACTCCCAATTCTCATTGCCATAGGCGCGGAACCACTGGCCGCTGTCGTCATGATATTCATAAGCATATCGCACGGCGATGCGATTACCGGTGAATGCCCACAGCTCCTTGATCAGCCGATAGTCGAGCTCCTTGTTCCACTTGCGGGTCAGAAAGGCCTGGGCCTCCTCGCGGCTGGTCACGAATTCCGCGCGATTTCGCCAGCGGGTCTCGAGGGTGTACGCCAGCGCGACCTTGGCGGGATCGCGGCTGTTCCAGCCGTCTTCGGCCAGGCGCACCTTCTCGACGGCGCTCTGCTCGGTAAAGGGCGGAAGTGGGGGCCGGGACATGACGGTTCTCCTGGTTGAAAGAGGTGAGGGGGAGGGCACGGGTTAGTTCGGTTAGAGGCGAGATGTTCTGCTGATGCCGGTTGCAGCCTGACAGAGAGGCGCTTGATGCGGAGCGGGATTCCTGTTGACACGTGGCGCTGCTAACATTTTAGTAAGTAAAGACGGCCCATGTTAAAAGTCAGCTGCCTCTTATCGAGAGTTCCCGAGGATCCTGGCAAAGGCTTGCCGCTGAACCTGATTTCGTTACCAGCGCGAAAGCGCTGGCTCCAGGCCTATTCGTAGAGGCTGAGCACATCGCATAGCCGCGGCCTCCCTGTGCTGCTGCACCACAGGCCGCTCGGGTTTACCCCCGGCCTGACTCTCTTCGGACAATTGCATCCATAATGGATTCAAAATCCAGGATCGATCTCTATTTATTAACTTTCGATGGCGATGTCTGCTGCCGCCGCTGGCAAGGGGGGGCATATATCTGAGCCGGACTCAATTTCTAAAAAAAGGGGGAGTGGATCTCAGTTAACCGTGGGACGGATTAAATGGTCTTCACTTGCAGGATTGGGTAGGAGATGAGAAAATCTCGATTGCCGGAAGATGCGCCGCAAGAATTCGCGCTTTCTGGTTATACCATCCTTGTAGTTGAGGACGATTATCTGCAGGCTAGCGATTTGGCCGATCTGGTTCGCGCTGAGCGGGGCCATGTGATAGGGCCTGTTCCTTCGCTCAATGAGGGCCTCGAACTTGTGCGCCGCGCCGAGGCAATTCACTGCGCCGTCCTGGACATCAAACTCGGGGAGCTGCTGGTCTATCCTCTGGTCGAAAGGCTCAGGCAGCAGTCCACCCCCGTCATTTTCATCAGCGGCTACGACCAGTCTGCTATTCCCGAAAGTTTTGCGGCTATCCCTCTGTGCCAAAAACCCATTCAGGCGCACGAACTGCGTGGATTCATGGTGCGTGCGCTTGCCGATCGCGAGAGTTTTCGCGGAGCGGGCGTCGCTCCCGGCGACCAACGACGATCATGAAAGTCCCCACGAAAGCCCAGTTGGTTACGAATCCGGAACGACTGGCTACGCCTTGGCAAGCTGATCGTCTCTGCATTTCGTGAAACCAATCGCCAGATTGTCCGTTATGGCGCGACTGGACCGTGGGGGTGTCCAAATTCATGGACCAAGCCGAACTCATCAACAAGATGCGCGGGCGCGTGGAACAGTGCCGGCGGCTTGCCAAGGGTGCCACCGACGCACGCACCGCGCAGATATTGAACCAGATGGCCGATGAGGGAGAGGCGGACATATTGCGCCTGCTCGACGAAGCCTCTGGTGATCGACAATCTCCGTCGGACTAGTCAGCCCTGTATCTCGCTGCCAGATACGCCTCGACGGTTGCCTTTAGGTCGCCGCCGCCGTGCAATCCAAGCTTTGTCCGGCGCCACAGGATATCGTCGGCAGTGCAGGCCCACTCCTCATCGACAAGATAATCGATCTCGGATGTGGACAAACCGCATCCGATGTCGTCGAGCCGAGCGGCATCGCCGAGTATCCGGTCGATGCGGGTGCCATAAGCGTGCGCCATGCGGGTCGCGTTTGCCTCGTCGAGAAAAGGCCAGCGCGCGCGGACGCCCTTGAGGAAGGTCGCGAAATCGCCGTTGGGGAGATCGCCTCCAGGCAAAGCGACGCCCGTGGTCCATGGCTTGGCCATCGGCGGCAGGAATGGTTCAAGCTGTTCGAGCGCGTGTTCGGCCAGGCGTCGATAGGTCGTGATCTTGCCGCCGAACGCCGACAGGATCTGCGGCGCCCTCTCTGCCCCCAGCCGCAGGACATAGTCACGGGTGACGGCTGTGGCGTCTTCGTGGCCGTCGTCGAAAAGCGGGCGGACACCCGAATAGCTCCACACGACATCGCCCGCGCCGATCTGCCGCGTGAAATAGCGGTTGGCGCTCGTGCACAGATATTCGGTTTCGTCGGGGTCGATGCTGGGGTGTGACGGATCGCCCTCGAAGGGCTTGTCGGTGGTGCCGATCAGCGTGAAATCGCCCTCATAGGGGATCGCGAAGACGATCCGCATGTCCTCGTTCTGCAGGATATATGCGTGGTCGCCGCCGAACAGCTTCGGCACGATGATGTGGCTGCCCTTGACCAGCCGCGGCGGGATTTCGGCGTGCGCCTGCGGCACCCCCTCCAGCACCTTGCTGACCCAGGGGCCGGCGGTGTTGACGATCGCTCGCGCCGACACGGTGCTTCCGTCGTCCAATGTCGCGACCCAATGGTCGGTCTCGCGGCGCGCGCCTTCGAAACGGGTACGGACACGGATGTCCGCGCCGCGTTCGGCGGCATCCAGCGCGTTCAGCACGACGAGCCGGGCATCGTCGACCCAGCCGTCCGAATAGACGAAGCCGTGGCGGACGGGCTTCAATCCGGCACCCCAGTGGCTCCTGTCCAGCCGCACGCCCTTCGACTTGGGCAAGCGTGTGCGGCCGCCGATATGATCGTACAGGAACAGCCCCAGGCGGATCAGCCAGGCCGGGCGCATGCCGTCGGCGAGCGGCATCACGAACCGCATCGGCCGGATCAGGTGCGGCGCGACATCGATCAGCGTCTCGCGCTCGGCCAGCGCTTCGCGGACCAGGCGGAACTCGTAATATTCAAGATATCGCAGCCCGCCGTGGATCAGCTTGGTGCTCGACGACGAGGTGTGCGCGGCGAGGTCGTCGCGCTCGACCAGCATCACGCTCAACCCGCGACCGACGGCATCGCGCGCGATACCGGTGCCGTTCACTCCGCCACCAATGACGAGCAGGTCGACGTCGGTTCCGGCCATGTGCGTTTCGCCCTTCAAGCGTTCGACCTCGATCGGGTTCGGTCGAGCGCCTCCTGCCAACCCCTCTTCATTATCATCCGCCGATCGTCCTTCATCATCGGTCTGAACGTCCGATCCTCCTTCCAGGCCGCGGCGATCTCCTCGGGGCCGTTCCAGATGCCGACCGCCATGCCCGCCAGAAAAGCCGCGCCCGCCGCGGTGGTCTCGATATTGGCGGGGCGTGCGACTTCGATATCGAGCATGTCCGCCAGAAATTGGCAGAACCAGTCGTTCGCTGCCATCCCGCCATCGACGCGGATATGCCGCGCGTCGCACCTGCCGTCCGCGACCATGGCATCCACCAGGTCGGCGGTCTGATAGGCGACCGATTCGAGCGCGGCGCGCGCGATGTGCGAGCCGGTGGCGGCGAAGGTCAGGCCGGTGATCGACGCCCGGGCATCGGGATCCCAGTGCGGCGCGCCGAGGCCCACGAAGGCGGGCACCATGTAGACGCCACCATTGCCATCAAGCCTGCTCGCCATGTCGTCGGTATCCGCGGCGCGATCGATCAGGCCGAGGCCGTCGCGGAGCCACTTCACGGCGGCGCCGGCAACGAACATCGAGCCCTCGAGCGCATAAGTGATCTCACCGCCGAGCTGGTAGGCGATCGTGGTCAGCAGGCCGTTGCTGCTGGCGACGGCGTCGCTGCCGGTGTTGAGCAGCATGAAGCAGCCGGTGCCGTAGGTCGATTTGACATCGCCGCGCCGGAAACAGGCCTGGCCGATGGCCGCCGCCTGCTGGTCGCCCGCCATGCCGCCGATCGGGACAGGCTTGCCGAGCAGACCGGACGTGGTCTCGCCGAAGATGGTGCTGTTGTCCTTGACCTCGGGCAGCAGGTTTTCGGGGATGTCGAGCATCTCGAGCATATCCGCATCCCACGCGCCCTTGTGAATGTCGAACAGCAAGGTGCGCGACGCGTTGCTCGCGTCGGTCGCGTGGACCTTCCCGCCGGTCAGCCGCCACAGCAGGAAGCTGTCGATCGTACCGAAGGCAAGCTCGCCCCGCTTGGCGCGGGCGCGGACGCCTTCGATTTCGTCGAGCAGCCACTTGAGCTTGGTACCCGAAAAATAGGGATCGAGGATGAGCCCGGTGCGCTCGCCAACCAGGGGCTCGTTGCCATCGGCCCTGAGTTGCGCGCACATTCCGGCGGTGCGTCGATCCTGCCAGACGATCGCCTTGTGGACCGGCTCGCCAGTCTTGCGATCCCACAGCACCACCGTTTCGCGCTGGTTGGTGATGCCGATCGCGGCGACCTTGCCGCCATCTGACGCCACCGCTTGCCTGAGTGTGTCGACGGTGTCGCGCCAGATATGCTCGGCATCATGTTCGACCCAGCCCGGCTGGGGATAATGTTGCTCGAATTCGCGACGCACCGTCTGCCGGGGCACGCCGTCGGTGCCGAAGGTCATGCTGCGCGTCGATGTCGTGCCCTGGTCTATCGCCAGGATGATGGTGTCGGCCACGCTTCCCACTCCTCGATCGCTGCACGCTTGCACGACGTTGGCGCGGCAGGGCCGGCCGGATCAAGTGCTGCGCGCCGCCGCGGGTCATCATTTCCCAACTATTCGTGGGGGACTTGGCGAGCTCGAGCGAAGCGGAAGCCTTCGGCCGCGAGGCCGGGTCCGAAAGCGAGCGCGATCCCCGTGCCTGTCCCGTTCTGTTCGAGCATATCCGCCAGAACGAACATCAGCGTCGCCGATGACATATTGCCGTAGCGGGCAAATATGCTGCGCGAAGGGGCAAGCGCCTCGCGGTTCAGTTCCAACCCCTGTTGCACCGCGTCCAGTATCGATCGCCCGCCGGCATGAACTGCCCAGTTGTCGATGGCGGACGGGTCGGCCGTGCCGCAGATCCGGCGTCGTGTCAGGCTGTCCTTGAGCGCCGCCTGGATACGACCGGGGACTTCACCCCCGAGATGCATGAGAAAGCCGGTGTCGCCGATCTCCCAGCGGATCAATTCGGCCGACTCGGGCAAATTGAGCGCGAACGGCGCGTCGATGTCGAAGCCCTCGCCCTCGGCCGTGACGAGCGCGGCTGCCGCTCCGTCCCCGAATTGCAGCATCATCAGCAATCGCTCGAGTTGCTGCTCGGCCTGAAGATGCAGCGAGGATAGCTCGACGGTGACGACCAGCACGCGCGCCTTCGGTTCCGACCGGACGATATGCCGGGCCGTGCGCAGCGCAGCGACCGCGGCATAGCATCCCATGAAGCCGATCAGCGTTCGCTCCACCTCCGGCACGCCCAGTGCCCTGGCGATGATCTGGTCGACGCCGGGCGCGACGAATCCGGTGCAGCTTGCGACCACCAGATGGCTGATCCCCTCGATCGGCGCCTTCGCGCGAAGGCTGTCTATCGCGCGCAGGCACAGCGCCGGCGCAAGGCGATGATACAGCGCCATGCGGCTCGACGTTGGCGGCATGGCGCCGGCATAGAAGCCCCCTGCATCGACCGGCGATCCGCCCCCGGGCGCAGGGGGGAGGACCGACCAGCGGTGCTCGATGCCGCTGCGGTCGGCCATCCGCATGAACAGATCGCGCGCGCGGCCATCGTGTAATTGGCGCTTCGCCCAATCGATGAACGCGTGATGCACATCCTGTTCCGGCACGGCGCAGCCGATCGCGTTGATGCAGGCTCTACCGTTTTTCATCGTCCATTCGACCGCAGTTCAGGCCGTGACTTGGCCTCGGCAGGACCATGCGAGGTTCGCGGCCTTCCCAATCGCGCCCAAAGCGCCCGCGCCATCGCCGCATCGCCGCGCGCGTCGGGATGACCGTCCCCGACAAGCCTCCAACTTTCATCGAGCGGAACGACAAGATGAGGAACCGCCAACCCATCGAGAACCATCCCCCGCAGGGCGCGCTCGCGGGGGCGTTCCGGTTGGAAAACCGGAACCAGGATGAGCGGTTCGGCACCGCGCGCGCGCGCCATCGCCACCTCCGCCTTTAACAGGCGGCGATCGCCCGCCACCGCCTCGGCAATGGCGGAGGTGCTGTGATAGGGAAACAGCACTCGGGCCAGATGGCCGAGCGCCCAGGTTGGCGAGGCGCGATGCCAGCGTCCTGCGCTGTCGATCCGCGGCCGGTTTCGATCGAGATCAGGCACCATCAGGCTGGGCGAAAAAAGGATGACAACCGCCACGGGTCGCCGGAATTTCGGCAATTCTCGCTGCAGATGGAGAAAGCCCTGGCCGAGGGAATAGGCATTGACCGCGAGATTGGCGCTCTGGATGCCGCTCAGCGCCTGCACCTTCCCTGCCACCGTGTCGCGCCAGTTCAGGCCCTTGCCGAACATGATCGATTCCCCGACGAACAGGATCGAGGGGGCCGCCAGGTCGAGCGCAGCGCCTTTGGCTGCGACACGATAACCATGGCTGTCGATGAAATAGGCTGGCCGCCAGGCATATTCGGGATCGGCCTCGCTGCGCGAGGGGATGTAGCTCCAGCCGACCGGGGGGTCGGCCATGCGCAGCGGTCTGTCGGTGGGGCTCCATGCGAGGCCACGCCGCCCTGATATGAGCTGCATGACCAGTTCGCTCGCGGGAAACGCCAGGACCACGGCCATCGCGATGATGAGCCCTCGCCAGACGGAGGCGCCGCGCCGTGCCCTGATCCGGTGAACGGCCAGCAGCAATGCGATGGCGATTGCGATCAGGATGAATCGTTCGACTTGCACGATCGCCATCAGCCAGCTGGTCGGCACGAGAATGTCGGGCAGCAGGTGACGGTCGGTCCATTGGTGGTTCATGCTGACGGCTAGCGCGAGCAGCAGCAGCGCTATCCCGCCGAGCAGGAGCTGCGCGGCCCAGCGGAGGGCGTCGGCCGGGCGGATCGAAAGGCGCCGGTCCGCTCTCGGATTGGCGAGGGTGAGAGGCATGACGCGGCACCGGACCAAGCAGAAACGGACCTTTGTGCCGCCAGCCGCGGCTTTGGTTCAAAAAGCGTAGGCCAGAGCGATCACCAGCGCGCCGTCCTGCCGGTCCCGCCCGCCATAGCGGGGCCGATCCACCACATAGCCGGTCCAGGCGGCATCGAGATCGACCGGTCCCAGGCGGCGGCGCAGGCCGATCCGCCAGTCGGTGGCGTCGCCGCCGCGCCCGTATGAATGATTCCGCAGGCGTGTAAGCCGACCGGAATGGGCGAACAGCGACCATTCGGGATCAAGGTCAAGACTGCCGTTCATTTCGGCATAGAGAGTCGGCTCGCCCTTGCGGAAATAGCCCGGCGACAGCGAGACCCGGGCCGAAAGATGCCGGCCGTTGATGCCGGCATAGGCTTCGGTATAGCTGCCGCCGCCGGGGATGGCCGAGTATTCGGTATAGCCATTGTGGACCATGCCCACCTCGATCGCTGTTGCCGACGACAGGCGGCGGGTGAAGCCCGCATATTGTCTGAACGACAGGGCTTTGAGACCTCCATGGTGCGTCGCGACGAACGCCGCCGATCCGCCGATGTAGAAGCCGCCATCGCTGTCATGGAACAGCTCCAGCTCCGCCGCGGGCCGGTGCCCACTGATCTGCTGTCCGCGCAGTCGCGCCTGGCTGGAGAGCGTCAGGGCTCCGCCCAGCTGTGCGGCTGCGGGACCTGTGGCAAGGGCAGTGGCGAAGAGGGCAGCGCTGAAGCTAGTCGCGGCTCGCCGACGCCATGGAGCCGCGGCAGGCGCCTTCGCATCCCGCCGCCTTGCCCTGCACCGAGGCAAGCGCATCGATGAGCCCTCCTGCCGTTTTGACGAACATGGATCGCCCCTGCCTATGTGTCTTCGCTTGCTTGATCAAGGCGACGAGCCCGCTCACATGCGCGGCCGCATAGGATGTTCCATCGACCAGCCCCCATCCTCCACCGGGCTGGGTCGTCGGAATATCCGCGACGGGCGCCACATAGATGTTCGCGCGCGCGCCCGGCACCGCCTTCCCGGAAACGGCGATGATGCCGGGCCAGGAAGCCGGGAAGCCGCCATCGGGACGATGCGGGTCATAGGCCGCGACCACCGAAGCGCCGCGTGCCATCGCCGCGTCGAGCAGCGTCGCAAGCAACCGATCCGATGGCCCGCCAAGACTGAGATTGATCACCGGCGCGCCGTGGTCGATGGCATAGTGCAGGGCCTTGGCGAGGCTCAGGCTGTCGCAGACCGCGCCGCCGCCGGACGCGCTCGTCTGCCAGCAGGCGCGCAGCCCCAGCAGGCGTGCGCCCGGCGCGATTCCCGCTATGCCGATCCGGTCGTCCGCCTGCGCCGCGATGATGCCGGCGACCGCCGTTCCGTGGGCTTCAGCGGCGAAAGCGCGGTCGCCGACGAGATTGACGTTGGCGGCGACCTGCCCTGCCAGATCAGGGTGACGCGCGTCGATGCCGCTGTCGATGACCGCGACCCGGATACCGCGACCCGTCGCCAGCCGGTGCAATGCATCCAGATGCCAGAGCATCCTGGCGGGCTGAGCCGGATAGAGCGGATCGTCATGCCCAGGCCCTTGCCCGTTTTGATCCCCCAGCGTCCTGTAATCATGCATCGGCTGCGACCAGGCGACGTGACCGTCCTTCGAAACCTCTTCCGCCATCGCATCCGCCGATACCCCGCTCGGCGCGCGCATCACGAAACAGTCGAGGTCGATGGCCGGCATCATCCAATCGGAGATCAGCGTCAGATGATGGTCGCGCGCGATGCGCTGGGCCTGCCGCATCAACTGATTGCGGCCGATCCTGTTGCCATAGCCTCTGCCATAGGACTCGCCGGCCCGGAAATGCGGCGGCGGAATGCGCAGCATCACCAGGATCTGCTCCCCCTCGGCGGCGTGGCCGACAACCGGCGCTGCGAGCATGGCCATCGGGGCGAGAAGCCGAAGGAGGCGGCCGATCATCGCGCCTGCCCCGCCTCGATCGGCTGGGCCAGCATGACGCTGCGCCGCGTCCGCAGATCCGCCAGCGCCGCATCCCGCCGCGCCGGCGAAACCGCCAGCACATAGGCGCCAGCGGCGGTGGGGCCGTCGACCAGCCGCGCCCCGGCGCGGTTGAGCGTGAAGCGCATCTCCTGTTCCACCGTGTCAGGCCGGAACATGACGATGAGAGTCCCGCTGTTCCGCGAAGATGGGGCGCCCAGGGTCCGATAGCCGGCCTGGGGAGCGGCGGACCAGATCAGCAGGACCGCGACGCATAGCAGCGCGGCCTGCGCCGTGGCGAAGGCCGCCAGTGCCGGCCATGTCGGCGTCCGCCAGGCCCTGGGCGGCCTCCGCTGGGTCTGATCGGGCGCGAGGCGGCGCTGCAGCTTTTCCCAGCCGAGATCGGCGCGGATCGGCAGCTGCGCGATTTCCCCCTTCAGCCGCTTTTCCCGCTCCAGCGACGCCCGGCATAGGGCGCAGGTGCCAAGATGCGCGTCCACCGTGGCCCTGTCGCCGTCGTCCAGCTTCCCGGTCGCATACCAGGGCAGCAGAAGCTCGATGGCCCGATGCGGATCGCTGAAAAAGGAGATGATGTCGGCCATGGGCTTTTCAGATCCAGTCGGCGAATTCGCCGGCGAGTTCGCGGCGCAGATGCCGCCGGGCATGGAACATCCGCGTCTTCACCGTGTCCCTCGGACAATCCATGATCTCGGCGATCTCGCGATAGTCGATCTCGTGAAAATAGCTGAGGTCGACCACCGCCCGATGTTCGGGCGAAAGGCCGGCCAGCGCATCCAGCAATGCCGCCCGCAACCTCCGGTCCCCGGCACTTTGTTCGGGCGAAGGATCCGGACTCATCCGGTTTTCCGCGAAGACATCCTCGACCGGTTCGTCCTGCTTGCGCAGCGCCTTCATCGCCTTTCGCCAGGCAATGCTGAACAGCCAGGTCGACAGCTTGGCCCTGCCGGAAAAACTGTCGGGACGGTCCCACAGTACCAGCAGCGTGTCGTCCAGCACCTCCTCGACCAGATGCGGCCGGCGCAGGATGTTCATCAGGAATCGCCCCAGCCGCGGTTGATAATCCCGATAGAGCGCCTCGAAGGCCTTGAGATCCCGCCGCTTGATCCGGGCGACCAGGCGCAAATCTTCCTCGGCGCGCATATGCGCCCTGATTTCTCCCCGGCCCGCAGTCTCGACGGTCTCCAAAGGCGACTCCTTCGCACCGCTGCATGAGTGTGCGCCCGCGGACTGCAGGTTCAAAATTTTTTCGCAAAGCGGTGAACCAGCCACGCTGGCCGCCGACACTCATGCCCGTTCAAGGCGAAGAGGAGGCAGGCATGTCTCGTTGGCGGTCGTTCACGGTGCTGGCTGCGCTCATCCTGACGTCATCGGCCGGGGCGCAAACCGCGGCCGACAGCTGGAGCGGCGCTCGCCTGCTCACCATCCAGTTGTCGAGCTTCAAGTTCGAACCCTCGAACATCATGCTGGAGCATGGGCAGCCCTACACGCTGCACTTCGTGAACAGCGCTTCGGGCGGCCATGATTTTGCCAGCAAGGAGTTTTTCGCCCAAGCTCGGATCAAGCCCGAAGATGCGACGAAAATCGGCGGCGGGCGCGTCGAACTGGGCGGAGGCGAGAGCGTCGACGTGCACCTGATCGCGTCGCAGCCTGGCAGCTACAAGGTGCGCTGCACACATTTCATGCATGGCATGTTCGGCATGACCGGGCGGATCGTGGTGCAGTGAAAAGCTGGCGCATGTTCATCGATCGGCTGATTTGGGCCGACCCGCGACGCCGGGCCCGCAAGCTGCTGCAATTTGCCGAAGTCGAGGCGCAGGGCGCGCGCGACCTGTTCCGCGCGGCGGAGATTGCCGACGACCCGCAGCTGCGGCGCCGTCTCTTCGCCCATGCGCGCGACGAGGTGCGCCATGCCGAACTGTTCCAGGCGCGCGGGCTGGCGCTGCGGCGGACCATCGCTGATCCCGGGCCCGACCGCGCGCTGGGCGACGGGCTCCTTCCCGGCGAACGCGGCTTCGACCGGCTGGTGGTCGAGCAGGAGCGCATGACGGGACTGCTGGCCTTCATCCACCTGTCGGAACGGGCCGCGTCCCGCGCCTTCGCCGCCTATGGCGCGGTGCTGGACCATGATCCGGAAACGCAGGCGGTCATCGGCAAGATCGCCCGCGATGAGGAGGGGCATATGCGCTATTCGCGCGCGGAACTCAGCCGCCTGGCGCCGGGCCATGCCCCTAGGGCCTTGTGGGCCGCGCGGCTGCGCCGTTTCTGGCGAGCCTATCTCCGCCTGGCGCTGATCCTCGCCGACATGATCTCGAAGATCATCCTGACGCTGCTCTATTTCCTCCTGCTGGCGCCCTTCGCCTGGGTCGCGAAGCGGGCGGCGCGACAGGAGGCACCCGGCTGGTGCGCCGCTACGCGGCCGCGCGACAAGGGGGGAGGGCAATATTGATGAAGATCCTTGGCATTTCCGCCTTTTATCACGACGCCGCAGCCGCCTTGCTGGTCGACGGCCTACCCGTGGCCGCGGCGCAGGAAGAGCGGCTTTCGCGATGCAAGAATGACCCCGCCTTCCCCCTGCAGGCGGCAGAATGGTGTCTCGACCATGCCGGGCTGGACCCCGAGCAACTGGACGCGGTGATTTTCTATGAGCGCCCAGCGCTCAGGTTCGACCGGGTGTTGATGACGCTGTTGCGTGCTTTTCCGCACAGCTGGCGCATATTCCCCAAGGCGATGAAGAATATGGTCGGGGAGAAATTATGGGTGCGGGGCATCATCAGCGCCCAGCTGGGAATCCCGACGCGCCGCGTCCATTTCACGGACCATCACCTCTCCCACGCGGCAACGGCCTTCCTGACCGCACCAACCGAAAAGGCCGCGATCCTGACCGCCGACGGGGTGGGCGAATGGGCGACCCTGACCGTGGGGCATGGCAGCAAGCGCACTGGCGGACCGGCGGAGATCAACCTTCTGCGCGAGGTGCGCTTCCCCCATTCGCTTGGCCTCTTCTATTCGGCCTTCACGGCCTGGCTGGGATTCCCGGTCAATGAGGGCGAGTACAAGGTCATGGGCCTTGCTGCCTATGGCACGCCGCGCTTTGCCGACGAGGTGCGGCGGATATTGCAGCGGACGCCGGACGGCGCCTTTGCGCTCGACCTCGACTATTTCGATTATCATCGGACGGTCGATTCCGCTTATTCCCGCCGTTTCGTGGGCCTGTTCGGCCCGCCCCGCGATCGTTTCGAGCCGATCGACCTGGGGACCGCGCAAGGACGGCATTATGCCGATGTCGCGGCCAGCGCGCAGGCGGTGCTGGAGGACGTGATGGTCGACATTGCCGCGTCGCTTCGCAAGGAAACGGGTCTTGTCGATCTTTGCCTTGGCGGCGGCGTTGCACTGAACGGCGTCGCCAATGCCCGCATCTTGCGCGAGGCTGGGTTCGAGCGGCTGTTCGTGCCGTCCGCGCCGGGCGACGCGGGCTGCGCGCTGGGGGCGGCGCTGTGGGCCGACCGCATCCTCTTCAACCAGCCGCATCGCGACTGCCCCGACCATCCTTTCTGGGGGCCGGCGGTCGAACCGGATGATCTTGCCCGCCTTGCTGCCGAGGACGGGCTTCCGTTCGAGCGGGCGGATGAAGCCGAGCTGATCGATAAGGTGGCCGATGCCATCGGGCGAGGGGCCATAGTCGGCTGGATGGAGGGGGCGGCGGAATTCGGCCCGCGCGCACTCGGCCATCGCAGCATCCTCGCCGATCCGGGCGACGCGGCAATGCGCGACCGAATCAACCGCGACATCAAGTTCCGGGAATCCTTTCGCCCGTTTGCGCCGGTGGTACCGGCCGAGCATGCGGCGACCTATTTCGACCTGTCCTCGGGTGGCGCGCGTCTTGGCCGCTTCATGTCCGGCGTATTCCCGGTCCGGCCCGAATGGCGAAGCAGCCTGAGCGCCGTCACCCATGTCGACGGCACCGCGCGCGTGCAGATATTGGAGGCAGAGTTGGCGCCGCGCCTCCACGCGCTGCTCGGCGCCTATGGGCGTCGGCGCGGCATACCGGTCCTGCTCAATACATCCTTCAACCTCGCCGGCGATCCGATCGTCACCAGTGCCGCAGAAGGCTATTCGACGTTCCGGCGGGCGGGCATCGATCTGCTGGTGGCCGACGACGTGGTCGTCCACCGCGATCGGGTCGGGCACCAACAAGCAGTGGAGGCTATCGCATGATCCGGCGCAAGGGACGCCTGCGGCGTCAGCTCATCATTGTCGGCAGCGCATCCGGCACGATCGCCGATCTGGTCCGCGGCATGTGGCACGCGCCGGGCGGTCGGCGATGGATGATCCCGCTGGTGGTCTTCCTCTGTTCGGTGGGCGTCATCCTGGCGCTGGCCGCCGGTGTGGAGGCCCTGGCGCCTTTCATCTATTCGATCTTCTAGCGATGGATCGCCGCGCGCTGTGCTTGCTCGCCTGTCCCGGCTGCGGCGGCTCGCTCGATGGCGCGCTCTGCTGCCAGGACTGCGGGGCGCGCTATGAGGCGGCAGACGGAATAGCCGATCTCCGCCTGCCCGGCGATGTCCGGACCGAACGGGTGAGAAGCTTTTATACGGTGGCGCCATTTCCGGGTTATCCGCCGCGCGACAGCATCGATTGGTTGCGCGCCCGTGCCCAGCGCAGCCAGTTCGCGCGGCTCCTCGATGCAGCGATCCCCTATGATGCGCGGATCGTGGAAGTGGGCTGCGGCACCGGCCAGATGAGCCTCTATCTCGCCCGGGGCGAGCGGATGGTCATCGCCGCCGATCTGTGCCGTGCCTCGCTCGCTCTCGGCCGGGCGGCGGCGAAGCGTCTCGGGGTCGGCCAGATCGCGTTCGTGGAGACCGACGTGCATCATCCCGGGCTGCGCGCCGGAGCGTTCGATATCGTCTATTGCTCGGGCGTGCTGCATCATACGCCCGACCCAGGCGTCGCATTCAGCCATCTGGCGCGACTTGCCCGGCCGGGAGGGCTGGTGATCATCGGCCTGTACAACAGCTATGCGCGCCTGCCGCACAGGGCGAGGCGACTGATCGCGCGGCTCAGTGGTTGGCGCTGGGTTCCCGGAGACAAGGTGCTCGCCGATCGGCAGCAGCAACCGCAACGGTATCGTGCCTGGCTACGCGATCAATATCATCATCCAGAAGAACATACGCACACGATGGCACAGCTGCGCCATTGGTTTGCGGCCAACGGCATCGACTATATCAGGTCCGTACCGAGCGCGCTGCTCGGCCAGGACGACGGATCGCAGCAACTGACCGATGCCGAAGAGGGCGGCTGGTGGCTGGAAGACATAGTGGCGCAGCTGAGCTGGATTGGGCGGATAGCGGCGGAAGGCGGCATGTTCGTCGTCGTCGGTCGTGCGGGATGCGCCCGGCTATAGCGGCAGTCCGATATAATTCTCGGCGATCGTCGGCGGCGCCGCGACCGACGATGCGATATATAGAGACCGGCGAGTTGCATGCGCCGGTCGTCTGAAGTGTTTCTTGCGCCCTGCGGCGGCCGTCGCCTCAGCGAGACGGCGTGACGGGTTCGCCATCGGCGCTGATCCGCTGCCGGATATCGTCGCGTAGCAGGTCCTTGCGGATCTTCCCGGATGCCGTGCGGGGGAGATCCTGGAGGAACTCGAAGCGTTCCGGGCATTTCTGCCGGGCCAAACCCGAGGCCCGCACATGCGCCGCCAGATCGGCGGCGGACACCTGCGCCGCGGGGCGCAGGACGATATAAGCGCAGACGCCTTCGCCCAGCCGGGCGTGCGGCATAGCCACCACCGCCGTCAGCGCCACATCAGGATGGGCCTGGAGCACGTCCTCGATCTCCCTGGCGGAGATATTCTCGCCGCCGCGGATGATCAGGTCCTTCTTGCGCCCGGTGATGGTGAGCGCTCCGCGGTCGTCCAGCCGGCCGATGTCGCCGCTGCGGAAGAAGCCGTCGGCGGTGATCGCCTGATCGGTCTGCCCCGGATCGCCATAACCGAGGAACATGCCGGGGCCGCGCACCAGCACTTCTCCGTCCATGCCGGCGGGCAAGTCCCGCCCCTCGTCATCGACGATGCGGAGCTCATAATCGACCGCATGGCCGTCGCTGGCGGCGGCAAGATCAGGCTCCAGGACGGGCGAATAGCCTTGCGTGGTCTGCGGCACTTCCGAACTGCCATAGACGCGATAGGCGCAGGGGTTTGCGAGCGCCGCATTGGCGGTGCGGATCAACTCGTCGGGCACCGCCGCGCCGCCGCAGGCGAAGCTCCGCAGGCTGGGGAGCGACCGGCCGGCCGCGTGCGCGGCCTGGCAGAGTTCGACCAGGAAGGGTGTCGCTGCGGTGGTGTAGGTCGCCTGATAACGCTCGATCAGTTCGACGGCGCGGGCGGCGTCCCATTGCTCCATCAGCACCGCCCGCGAGTCGAACTGGAAGGGCATTTCCAGTGCGCCGGCATAGCCGGTGATGTGCGTCACCGGTGACGGCATCAGGATCACGTCCCGCCCGACCGGCGACCGGTGGCGGAAGGTGGCGTCGAGCACGCGCGCCAGGCTATTGTGCGAATGCAGCACGGCCTTGGCGCGGCCGGTCGTGCCCGAAGTATAGAGGATCAGCTTGACCGAATTGGGATCGGCGCCGACGAGCGGATGCGTCAGTTTGCGCCCATGCTCGACGAGGTCGGCAAAGGACGGGCTGCTGCTTTGCGGCCGGACGAAGATGGTCTGCGCCAGCATCGGGAGATGCGGCGTGATCCGATCGACCATCCCCGCATAGTCGATCGAGCGGAATGCCTCGGCAACGAAGAAGATCCGTGCTGCGCAATCGGCCAGCATGTGCTGGACCTCGGCATCGCGGTAGATGTGGACGATCGGGTTGATGACGAAGCCGCCCAGCGCTGCCGCAAGGTTGATGACCGCTGCTTCCACCCAGTTGGGGGTCTGGAAACTGATGACGTCGCCGGGGTTGATGCCGAGGTCGATCAGCGCCCGCGCAAGCGCCTCCCCGTCGCCGAGCAGGCTGGCGAAACTGGGGCGGGCGGGATCGCCGAGGAACACCGGCTCGTCGGGCGTGGCCTCGGCGCGCAGGCGTGCCCATTGGTCGAGCCTGTGATCCTGCCATGAACCCATGCCGGCATAGCGGCGGAGATGGGCAGGCAACTCGGTGGGAAAGTGGATCGTCACGGCTTCGGCTCTCTATCGGCGAAGGGCCGGCGGGCCTCCATGATCCACATCGTTGATCTCCGGATGGTCACGGCGCCACCGCCAAAAATGCCAGTCGAGCCTCGATCAGCCCGTGATGGCGGGATCAGGCGAAGGCGCGGAGTCACCCGATAATAGTTCCATCGCCTGGCGCAGCAGCGCGAGCGTCTCCTGCGTGCGGTCCCGATTGGGGGGAGGCGGCACCGATCCACCCTGTTCCGTCGCGGGGGTTTCGGATGAAATGCCCGGCCTCTCGCCATCGAGATCCACGACCCCGCGTCTTACCCAGAAGTCGCTCAGGCATTCCTTGAGCATCGCGACAAGCCGCGCCCGCCAGATCGGCGCATCGGCGGGAAAGTTGTGGGAGGCGAGGCCATCGATGAAGATGGTGGTGAAGTAACGGCCGAGATGCAGTTCGTGTCCTCCCACCGCGGCGAGCGCGGGAAAGGTCTGGCGCGTCGCGCGATCGAGTTGCTCCTCATCCTCGATATGCAATTCCGCCAGCCGACGTCGCAGTCCCTCGTCGGTGCGCGCGGCAGCCTCCACATTTGCCATCGCGACATGCAGCGGATCGCGCGCCAGTTCCCACAATACCTCGACGCCGCGATCGAAGCTCACGCGGGTGGGGGCATCCGGGCTGATGCGATCGAAATAGCTGCGGCGCCAGGACTCATAGAGATGTTCGATCGCGGCGAACTTCAGCTCCTCGAGCACGGGGAAATAATATTGGATCTTGCCCCGCGTCATTCCGGTTTCCCGTGCCACGAGCGACATGTTCGTGCCCGCCCATCCTTGCGCCGTGAAGCATCTTACCACGGCATCGAGAATGGCCTTGCGGGTGTCGTCGCTGCCTTCGCCGGCCGCTGCAGCATCGCCGACGGCCGATGGATCACCTGATAGGAGTTCGCCGGGCAGCCTCTCGCCGGATTTCGCTTCGGTCCTGTCCATCGTCTCTCCGCAGGGGTGTGCTCCCCAATTTGCGAGTTTACCCGGTAGCCGCTTGATCGCAACCCATCATCATGCATTACTGCTGCTTGTAGACGATCCGGGACGAAACCGGCAACCGGAGTGGACGCCGACATGATGGCAGAGGACGCCACGACTCGCCTGCTTGCCGAAGCAGAGTGCACGCGATTGCTGCATGCCTATGGGCGCGCTGTCGACTGGCAGGACCGGGAGGGCCTCGCCCTGCTATTCTGGCCTGACGCCATAATCGATCTAGGCTTCTTCAAGGGCGATGGCGAGGAGGCGACGTCCTTCCTGCTCGCCAATGCCGCGCTGTCGCTGCGCCGCTTCCATGCGACATCGAACATAGTGCTGAGGATCGATGGCGACATCGCGCTCGCCGACAGTTGCTCGATAACGCATGCTGTTGGCGATGACGGCGCCGGCGGGCAGGGCTGGCAGCTCTTTTATGGACGCTATCTCGACCGGCTGGAGCGGCGTGCGGGCGAATGGCGCTTTGCCGAACGCACATTCCTGCTGAACGCCCACCATTCCGGCACATACGGGGATTCGCCCCTGCTGGCGGCGGTGCCCCGCGCCGACGATTTCACGCCTCACCATCCGTTGTTCCGCTTCCGCTGAGCGGTGGCCCCAAACGCCTCCAGGAGATATTGCGATGGCCCGCCTTTCCACCCTTCCCGCATCCGAATGGCGCGCCGATCTGCGCGCATTGGCTGGCGGCGATACGGCCAGCCCGACCGAGCAGGGGATCATGCGCATATTGGCGCATAACCCTGATCTCGCCAAAGGCGTGCTGAGCTTCGGCATGACGCTCTATCAATCAACGCATTTGCCGCGCCGGCTGGTCGAACTGGTGCGCCTGCGCGTCGCATTCCACAATCAGTGCCGCAGCTGCATGGCGATACGCTATGAATCGGCGATGGAGGACGGGCTGACCGAAGGGGCGGTCTGCTCGCTCGAACGGCCGCAGGAGTCCAAGGACCTGTCCGCGGCGGAAAAGGCTGCGCTCGTCTATGCCGATATTTCCTCGACCAACCATTTCGCCATCGACAATGCAACCTTTGCAGAACTGCGCGAGCACTTCAGCGAGATGGAAATCGTCGAGCTCGGCGCCTTCATCGCATTCTTCATCGGTTATGGGCGCCTCTCGGCCGCCTGGCACCTGGTGGAGGACCTGCCCGAGGGCTATCAGCGCGACGACGGCATGACGATCGCCCCGTGGAGCGAGGAGGCGGTTGCCGTGCGGGGCTAGACTCGATCCCGTTCAGATTGAACCGGATCGAGCCTAGATTTTGTCCGTTTTCCGTGATTTCCGAGCCGGCAGATGATTCCATCTGCCTCGAAATCACTCTAGGCTGAATCGACATTCAGCACCAGAAGCTGAGGGCAGCGAGGCATAGGCTAGCGAGATAGTTTTGCGGGATGCGATCGTACCGTGTGGCGATACGGCGTAGCTGCTTGAGTTTACCGATGGTCCGTTCGATGCGATTGCGCAGCTTGTACTTGACCGGATCGAAGGCTCGTTTGCGGGGCATGCAGACGCGCTGCGGGATGATCGGTTGAGCACCCGTTGTTTCGATGAAGTCGAGTATCGCGT